>NZ_JAMYLL010000032.1:0-64554 GCF_040318045.1 Mesorhizobium sp. M1338
GGTTCTCCACCGTCTCGCTGGGGCGCAGTTTCATGCGCTCGTCATCCCTGAGGATCAACATGCCGTCGCGTTCCACCACCGGCCGTTCCTGGCGAAATAGAGCTCCTCGCCGCGGAAAAAAGGACAGGTTTAGGATCGGCGTCCGGCGGCCCCCATCCGCGCGGTCGGTCGCGCGATGCAATCCGAAAGCCGGGTCTGTGCCGAGCGATGCGATCTGGTCCCTGATGGACATGGTCGTCTCCAAGCCAATCACCGGCTCTTCATAATCCTCGTCCTCGACGCTGTCTTCTCACGATCTGCGCTTCCGCGGATCAGGCAAGAGGACTCTGGATCATTATACCGCAGGGGGCGCGTCCATGAAATGGTCCAATCAATGGGTCAGGTTCGCCTGAAGCTGCAACAGGGCCATGATGATCGAGCACAAAACGTCATCAGCACCGGCGCGTACTTCGGCGTTGGCGAGGCCACGGCAGGGTCGGGCCACAATGCTGCCAGCTACCAAGTGAGCTCATCTCCCGCTGGGCCCAATGTGACCCGTTACGGGTCAATACGCTTGGCACCGCAATTGCGTGGATACGTGTGTGGGCTGGGGCGAGGGCCCGTCGCTTCGCAAATGGGGCGGCGGGCCTTTGAACGAACGGGTTTGAGTCGAGCGGCCCGGCATCCCTTGTTGGGATGGGGCTAGGACACCGGGCCTAACCGACGGGGCAGTTTGTGAGAAACGGCGCCGGGGCTGGGGACTATATGCGCTTATGCTGAATAGGCGCAAAGCATACGAAAGAAGTACGAGTGCAACAATCGGGGGGACAACCGGGTGACGACCGCCGCCGTGACCATATGCGAGAAGCCGCACTGGTGCTGATTAAAGCAGAGTGGGAGTAGGAGGGGCGGCTGCGACAGCGTAGGAATAAGGCTTCTCGTTTCCCGCTTTCCACGGCGCCAGAATGCCATACGGCTTTTTGTACTCCTTCTGGACGTTTTGCTGATTTGGCACATCGCTGCGCCGACCGCCTTCGGGTTGTCATAGCTAACGCTTGTCGTTTCGCGGCTTGCCACTATGGCTCCAGCGGGTTCAAAAAGAGGACACCGGCGTGCTTCGTCGATCGGCTGGAGCTCATCTGCTTGGTCTTATCGCCGCAGCGGTTCTGCCGGTCTGGCTGTTCGCGGCATATTTGCTCGTCCAGTATGCAGTGCAACAGCAAGCTCGCTTCGAACAGGATGCCTTGCAGACGGCACGACAAGTCTCGCTGCTGGTCGAGGCGGAACTGATCAACCTGCAGAGGATTCTTGACGGTCTCTCCAAATCGGCCACTCTCGCAAACGGCGATCTGAAATCGTTTCACGATGAGGCTGGTCGCCTTGTGCAAGGCATGGATCAGGTGATCGCGTTGAACGATGCCGATCACAATCAGCTGGCGACCACCGGCATCGCGCAAGGTGGAAATTCGCCACTCGTGGAACCGACAACGGCTGAAGACAGTGAAAAGCTGAAGTCCACTGGTGTCTTGGTCAGCAATGTCTTTGTGGGCCAGCAGTCGGGGGGCTATCGCGTTGCTGTTACAAGGCGAGTGCTCGGACCCAAGAATGAAGAGTGGCTTCTTTCGATCTCGGTTCCGAGTGCGCGCATTCGCGACGTCATGCTACCGGCCGTGCCGGCAGGCTGGACGGTCGGCATCGGCGTTCGCGGCGGCAATTATATTGCGCGGTCCACGCAGCACGAGAACATGACTGGCAAGCCAGGACTGGCCGAATATGTCGACAAAATCATCGGCCTGACCGGCAACTTCAAATCTCGTGATTTCGAGGGAACGACGCTGCTGGCAGGATATTATCGGTCGACCTACTCCGGTACTTTCGGGTATATTAGCTAGCTAAGATATAATTACCAAATTGTTAACCAGGGTTAATGCGTCTTTTCCACAGCATCGTAGTATGCCCTCCAGGTTGGGTTACCTCCATAGGGCGGGGAAGCCATACGTCCGTGCGTTGGGGCGGCGTATGCCCTACTCCTTGAATCCAATCTTCAGTCAACATCTAGTCAGCCTGACGGACGATGAGCGTATCAGTTCACGCCTTTGACATGCTTTGCGAGGGAGCCAAACCAAAAAGGATAAAAGCAAGTCAGCGCGATGGAGAGGAGTAGGTAAAGCGATGGCAAATCCCCAAATTTCCGATTTTTGGAACGACGCAACAAGACCGGTACACAATGGACATCTGCCGGACGCGAATGGTCTTGGCAGGTCCGATCTCGACGAAGGACGTCCAAGCGAAGGCTTTGTCATGATCGTCGACAAGCGAGCGCTTGAGCGTGAATGCCTTGCGCGCGGCCTTATCGAACACAATCCCAACTTGCGCGTTAGCGCGGTAGGATCGCTTGACGAAATCCAGCACATTGCCGGGGACGAGGAGCCATCTGCGATCCTCGTAATTCTTGGCGCCAGAAAGGTCACGGACCAGAGTGTTCGGGCGGAACTTGCGCACTTCATTTCCGAGTTTGGCACCGTACCTGTAATCGTCGTGGTGGATTCCGACGAGCCGGGGGAGATTCTCGCGGCTCTCGAATGCGGCGCCCGAGGCTACATTCCTACGACCGTGAAGGTGAAGGTCGCTGCCGAGGCCATTGGTCTCGCTCGTGCCGGAGGGATCTTTGTACCCGCCAGCTGCGTGCTGGCGCTTCGAGAGGTCATCCACTCGACCGCAAACGGTGCCCGTCCGCTCACCGGCATGTTCACCACACGCGAGGCTGCGGTTGTGGAGGCACTGAGGACAGGCAAGGCGAACAAGATAATTGCCTACGAACTCAACCTCTGCGAGAGCACCGTCAAGGTCCACATCCGAAATATCATGAAAAAGCTCAAGGCTACGAACCGCACCGAAGTAGCGTACAAGCTTAGACAAATGTTGCTTTGAGGCTGCCTCGATCGGTCTTTGCCTGGACGGCTCTGGGCAATGTAACTGCCGGGTGCGTTAAGGGAGGGACCACAGGTTCGCCGTTCCGATCTAAGGTTCCGAAGGTCGATGGCCTCGTCTGAGCGTTTCGCGACAACGGGCACGCTCAGCGTGTGTTTAAGCATGTTCCCAGCCAACCGTCGCGGACCCTGCCCTCACGAGAAATCCAACGCTGCTGTCCCCTCCAAGCTCTGCGCCCCGATATGCGGCTTCGGCGGCCTTCAGTCCTCCCGTCACTCTGCGGACCATTGGAGCCGGTCCGAGTACGTCAAGGGGAAGGCCTAGCTGACCACTGGTGGGCCGCTTCAGTGGCCAGATCCTGAGGCCGAAATAGCTGGCGGCCGAGCGATCGATCCCGCCGCTGAACTGCACCAGCAGCGCTTGGCGAGAGTTCCGGGCAATCCGGCCCAGGCTATTAATGTTCATTGGTGGCTTGTCGGACGGCCTCATCGCGACCACGATCACATCCCATGCATCGTCGGTCAGGAGCATGGGGTGCGAAAAGACACTTACTGTGGCCCCGCTCTCGCGCAGCGTTCGCTCAAGGGACGGCGCACAGGGCGTGTCACAGACGATGGCGAGCCGGGCGGCACGTGGATCGACACCGGCATCGCCGAGCAAGATGCAGCATAACCGCGCGAATTCCGGCAGCAGATTTATGGCTGGGTGGCTGAGATTGGGGGCCGCAACTTTGATGCCGGCCTCGTCACAGGCGTCGAAGTCTACAACGCCCGGCCGAAGCTCCCATGGTTCAGCCATTAGCGAAACAACCGCATCCGAGGGTAAGAGTTCGATAAGCGATCTCGAAATTGGCCCGACCTGGAGACAGTTCGTGACGAGGTCGACGTCCTGCCATTTGCGGCTGCCGATGCGGTTTGTCGCTTCAACGCGTTCGGAGACCTTAGCGTGTTTGGCAAATGCCAACGTCGCGTCTGCGATGGCCACCAGGCTCGGATGTCTGGAGGATATGCGGGTGAGCGCAACGACATGGCTGGCATTGGCAAGCGCCGCCACTGTAGCAGTCACGGCTTGGTATCCTGTCGTAGCGCCAACGACGACCGTGAGGCCGGAGAGATCGAGATCAAGCAAGGCTATCGTGTCGCGGCCCAGCCCCAACTCTGACGGCGGCCTCGGCGCTCACCTGGGGCCCACTAATGCCCTTCACGCAGGCGGTTATTGTCATCTTCACCGGCAGTGACGAAGGTCCTGTGGTCGGCGCGATATTGTAGCGCGGCTCCTCATTGCGGCCGGTCTCGGCTGGCGCCGTCAGCCGATAGAGGCGGTGGATTTCCGACCAGCTCTCTCGTGTAGCGGCCGCAAGTGTCTTCCCCAATTGCACAGGATCTCGGGAACACTGAGCGGGCTAAGGCCAAGGATGCGTTTGTACTGATCCGTGCGACGCCAGACACCGCGTATTTTGCCATTCTCTTGGTCGCGTTTCGGGTCGAACGCCTAGCCAACGAAATGGTCTCGGAAAGCCTTGGCCGCATTGCCTTTCGCGACCGGTGGTTGGCAACAGGTGGCAACAGGGCCACGCCTTGTTCAAGGAAGTTGCGCGTTATCGCGGAGGCTTGATGGCATTGAACCCAGGATCTGATGGATTACAATCCCAATGTCACCGGGCAAGGCTAGCGGGCATCGGTGATTGAGAGCTGGTTGCACTCCCGTCCTTAGATGGGAGGTTAGCATCATGGACCAGGATCTTGAAGGTTGCCGCGTGTCGGCGCTCGATAGCGACATCCTGCGAGCACTTTCCATAAAGTCTGGCGGCGCTCCAAACGCCGCGCTGTGTCGATGGGATGGCAAGGGCAGCACGTTCTGACCGACCTACATATGGTGATACCCCGCAGTGGAACATTACGAGCCGCTAAAGGTTGTTGCTTAGCGGTAGAGTGGCCCTCTCCATCCCCCTGCCGAAGATCGGGGCATTACCCTTGATCGGCCCGCGCTCTCCGCCAGAGGCGCGGGCTCAAGGGGAAGCGGGATCCTTTTCGAAAAGCCTTGCTGCGCACGACTACCGGTCGCAGTGTTGCTCGCGGCCGGCCGCTGGTGGGTTGGTGGATCATCTTTGGATGAGCACCCGCAGGATCAACTTCCTCGCCAAACGGATGGCCGAGAACTTGACTGATCCCGCCCACGCCAAGAGATAGGCCAGCCAAGCCTCCGTCCCCGGGTGTCCTTGCGGGGGGCTACAGCCGCCGCGCCTCGGGGACGCCAGCCATCAAGGACGTCCGTCAGTGTGGCGCCCGGCGCCACGAGTGCGATTCCAAGCGCTCTTCACCAACATTCGAGCGGGATCGCCTGCGTCAGCCACCTCCGAACCCATCCAGCCGAGGAGCGTCGCGCGGTCGGTCGCAGCCACCATGCTGGTCACAGCCCGACCATTTCTAAAGGATAGCGCCTGGACGACGCCGCCTTGCAAAATGGGGCGGGAGATCTGGGTTGTCTCCTCGCGTTGCGGAACATTAGGCGTTTAACGAAGTTTGGTTGGATGGCTCGCTCTTGATGCCTTCGGGAGGAAGCTATGGTTCATGTCACGCCTTCGCTTCATGTCTGTCGCCCCCGGGCACTGCAATATGACAGTCGTCGGCAGCTATCCCTTTCATCCGTTTTTATGCTGATGAGAGCGCAATGAACGTCAGCAGCGAAGCGACGAAATCTTTTTGGGCGCTCGACGCCAGCTTGCCCACCGCTCCCCGTCTCGAGCAAAACGAAGAATGCGACGTGGCCGTGATTGGGGCTGGCATCGCCGGGATTTCGGTTGCCTATGAACTGGCACTGGCGGGACGCAAAGTGGTGCTCGTGGATCGTGGACCCTTGCTCGGCGGCATGACATCGCGCACGACCGCCCATCTGGCGCCCATCTGCGACGACGGCTTGAGCGCGCTGGTCGGTTTGCGTGGCGAGGCTGTGGCGCGCGGGTTTCAGGCAAGCCAGCAAGCTGCGGTCGACCGGATCGAACAGCATATCGCAAGGCTGGAAATTGACTGCGATTTCCGGCGACTGGAGGGGTTCCTTTTCCCGGCCGCATGGATGGACGAGAAGGAGGCCGCCAGACGATGCAACGAGGAATATGCGGCCGCGGCAAAGACGGGCGTCGAAGTCGAGCATGGCAAGGGCGTGCCGCTCAAGGGTCATGAATCGGCGCCCGTCCTGCGCTATCCAGGCCAGGCCACCTTCCACCCGCTGAAGTACCTCCGCGCCCTCCTTGCTGATTTCGGGAAGCGAGGCGGCAAGGCATTCGCCGACAGCGCCGTCGTCGAAATCAAGGAGGGGAACCCAGTTCGCCTCAAATGCGACAGCGGCTCAACCATCATGGCTTTGAATGCGGTGTTTGCAACCAACTCTCCGATCAACACTTGGGTCAAGATCCACAGCAAGATGGCGCCCTATCGGACCTATGCGATGGCTTTTGACATCGCCAGGGGAATTCTCCCGGACGCGCTCTACTGGGATATGGACGACCCCTACTATTACGTCCGCCTCAATCGCGGGTCTGGTGAGACCGACTGTCTCATCGCGGGCGGTCGCGATCACAAATCGGGCGAAGCAGACGATGGCGACGCACGCTTTGCGGCGCTCGAAGCCTGGATCAGAGCGTTGGTGCCCGACCTTGGCGGAGAAAGAGCGAGATGGTCAGGTCAGGTTCTCGAAACAATTGATTACTGTGGCTTCATCGGCCGCAGTCCCGGCAACGGCAACGTCTTCATCGCCACCGGCGACTCCGGCCAGGGCATGACGCATGGTGCATTGGCCGGACGCCTGATCCGCGATCTGATCGTCGACGGATCGAACCCCTGGGAAGCCGTCTATGCTCCCGACCGGACGCCGCCCGCTGCCTTCACGCGTTACGTCAATGAGAACCTCACGACGGTGAAGAACCTCGCCGGTTACTTGCTACCCGGCCAGATCAAATCGGCCGAGGATCTCAAACCCGGCGAAGGCGGCGTCCTTCATGACGGCTTGAGCAAACTCGCCGTGTGCCGCGACCGCGACGGCAAGCTGCACAGGCGGTCGGCCAGTTGCACGCATCTCGGCTGCATCGTGCACTGGAATTCCACCGAGCAATGCTGGGATTGCCCCTGCCATGGCTCGCAGTTCGCGCCGGACGGGACGGTACTTAACGGTCCAGCGATCCGAGGTCTAGTTCAGCCGAAGTCATAATGCCAAACGTCAGAGGCGGATCAGCCAGACGACATAAGCCAGCTTCTTTGTGGGTGCTCTTTTTTGCTGGTTTGTGTGGACAAGCCGTGTTTCGCCTATTTGGTCCTGGCCAATCGGGGCTGCCATCTTGGCCGCCCTTGTGAGAGCGGATGGAAGAGAAGCTGGCGCCTTCGCTCGCATCTCGGCCGTTTGTCGAGCGCGTTTCCTGAGGAAGTGATTAGCAGCGCTGCCATGCCGCTTCTCCCCGATCGCCGCCACCAGGCCGGCATGGTCGTCGGACATGACCAGTTTGACGCCCCTGAGGCCACGCGCCTTCAAACCGACGAGGAAGTCCTTCCAGGCCGAGCGGCTCTCGCGATTGGCCATCTCCACGGCCAGGATCTGGCGCCTTCCGTCCCGGTCGATGCCGACAGCGATCAGCACCGCTGGCTCATGACAATGCCGTCTTCGTGCATCATATCCGGTCATATCCGGCATCGAGGATGAAGTGGGCAAACGGCTCTTGCAGCGGGCGCTCGGCAAACGCCTTCAGGCTCGTCCATGCGCTTGCTGATGTCGGGACCGTCATCCCAGGCAGATGCACGCCCGGCCCCGGCCGGCGGGCGCCTCCTCCGCATTCATTACCGGCACCGAACTGTAGGACCTAAGTCGCGAGGTCAGACCAACGATGCAAGCCGCCGGAAAGTCCAGAAGCTCAAAAAGGAACCTTTCACCGAGCTCCCTTGTTTGAGGGGAGAAGGGAGATTGCTTCTAATAGGAGATGAATGATGAAACAACTTCTTCTCGCTTCTGCTTCTTTCCACCGGTCTTGGGATCGCCGGCTGGACTAGCACGACTTCGGGTGGATCCTCTTCAATAAACACAACTACCACCGTGCCGACGGATCAGAACACTGACGCGACCACGACCAAGTCGACTAACTCCAACTCCGCGAAGGACTGTGCACCCGGGCAGCAGACCGGCAGCGCTAAGCAGGCAGCTCCTGGTCAGCAAGATACGGCGGCCAAATCCGCAGCTCCTGGGCAGGTAAAAAAAACTGCGGAAGGTTGCTAGCTTTCCTAAGGCGGGAGCGTCCTGGTTAGTCCGTCGGAAACTTTCGCCCGCTGGCCTCGACCGGCGGGCTTTTTTGTTTGCGCTCGGAACTTCGCTGACCTTGGCTTATTGAAGCTGATGCGGCAGGTTTTCATCGGGCTCTGCTGCTGACTGAGAGTCCTCCTCGGTCGGCCCGTGTCCTGCAACAGGGCGCGGGCCACTGGCAGGCTGAGACAACGCTTCGGCGGGGCGGAAGAGCAGCGAGCGGGAACGCGCTGGCGAGGCTGTTTAGAGATTGATCTTTTTTGTGCTCTCGACGAAAGCCTTCGGGTGATAACTGTTCGAGCCTGTGTTTCTCACCGCAATAGCGAGCCGTAGGAATCGCTGTGGGGGACAGCACGACCTCTATTTCGTCGCGTTCGATCTGCTCCACCACAACGGCCACGATCTACGTGACATGGCGCTGGAGGAAGCGCCGCGAGATCCTGGCAAGCATGATCGAACCCGGCGGAGCCTCCAGGTTCAGCGAGCCGCTGCGGGCGAACAAGGCCATCTATCACCTTGTCGACCAAGCTTGGCTTGAGGGCGTGATCTCGAAGCGCCGGGAAAGCAAGTGCCGCAGCGGTCCGTCGACCAACTGGCTCAAGGCAAAATGCTATTCGATCGACGAATTTGTGCTGCTCGGCGTCGAGCGTGAGGCCGGCAAACCGGCTTTCGCGCTGGTGGCCGAGCGCGACACTGGACGCTATGTCGGCAGCGCTTTCGTGACACTGAACCGAGAAATGCGCGAACGGCTCTGGAAGCGCGTCAAGGACCATCCCGGCACCGCGCCAAAGCGCATGAAGCGGCCGGCGACGCTATGGGTTCAGCGGGAGCTGATCGGCTGCGTCAAGCATCTCGCGGCGAGGAAGATCCGCGACACGCTTCGCGCTGCAAGATTTCCGGAGGATGACGACAACGGCTGGACCAATGATTTCGCAACTTGCACGGCAATGTCCGCTGCTGCCGACCGGCCAATTAGATGATGGTCTATGGCGGCGGCATCGATCCGCAGACGTTGAAGTTCGACTGCAGCCGCTGCAAGCCCCAGACCAAGATCAAGTGCCTGATGCGACCGGCCTATCCCGAGAGCTTATTTGTCGGGTGCTTTTGATCGCGACATACGGGACTTGGATATGCTTCGCTGGCAGCAAATCGGCTTCCACCCGCCCAAAGGGCGTCATTGTAGCGCTGCTTTCAATGTTCCTCGGGCTAAGCGCGTGGGGCGGATACCTGTCGCTGAGGAGCAGGATCATGTAGCCCCGGCGCCCCACTTGTGATGATGCAACCGGTCGACCAACTGTGTCGTGGAACCTATTCGCTTGCCGCACGCTTTGACTCGGTGTCAGGAGTGTGCCGTGAGTTTCAAAGCCGCGGGTGGTAGGCTCTCGTTCGTTGAGTTTCAGTCGCCCACGCTGGTCGCGAATGCACCCGGGGGCGGCAATTGGATTCATGAGATCAAGTACGATGGCTACCGCACCGAGCTGATCATTGAGAACCGCACAGCGCGAGCATTCACGCGCCGGGGCTACGACTGGTCGCATCGATACCGACGAATTGTTCAAGCAGCTGCGGGCTTGCCGGTGAAGACCGCGATCATTGATGGGGAGGCTGTCGTTCTCGGCGACACTGGACTGCCGGATTACCAAGCTCTGGAAAGGGAGTTGGCCAATCCAGACTCGGCGAGGCTCATCTTCTACGCATTCGACCTGCTGCACCTTAACGGGCGCGATCTTCGGCAACAGCCGCTGGTGAAGCGCAAGGCAGCGCTGGAGAAGCTGCTGGAGAACACCGCCCCGACACTGACCTATGCCGAACATCTGGAGGTGAGTGGCAAAGACGTGTTTCACCATGCCTGCCGGATGGGGTTGGAGGGGATCGTATCCAAGCGCGTTGATGGCACCTATCGTTCGGGCGTTCAGACCAGTTGGCTCAAGGTGAAGTGCGTCAAGAGCGACACCTTTCCCATCGTTGCATTTGTCGAGAAACTTGGCGCTCACCCGCGCCGCATCGCATCGCTCTATATCGGGCGTCGCGAGGGCGACCGACTGCTCTATGCGGGGAAGGCGAGAAGCGGGTACACCTTGAGCGCTGCGCAATCTGTTCGAGAGCGGCTTGACCCGCTGATCATCAGCAAGTCGCCTTTGTCAGAGCCCATTGTGAAACCCAAGGCAACTTGGGTGAGCCCGGACGTTCTGGCCGAGGTGCAATTCAGCGGCGTCACTGATCGTGGCGTGCTGCGCGAGGCAGTGTTCAAGGGGCTGCGCGAAGACCTCGTGCCCATCCCGGCCAAGCCTCCAGCTCCATCAAAGCGACGTGGGCCAACCCCGAAGCATGGCGTTCCAAGCCACAACATTCTGCAATTGCTGCCTGACGCTGTCTCGCCCTCCAAGGACGAGCTTGGGCGGTACTGGGAGAGGGTTGCGGATCATGCCCTGGTCCATCTCGGTCACAGACCGCTAAAGCTGGTCCGCCATGCACTCGGCGCGACCTTCTACCACAAGGGCGCGTTGCCGAAGATTCCGGCCGCGGTGCATCAGTTAAGGGTCCAGAAGCGTGAGGGCGGCGAAGGTGTGCGCGTGTGGGTGGACGACCTTGCTGGCTTGCTGGGGTTGGTCGAGATGGATGCTGTAGAACTGCATCCGTGGAACGCCACTGTTGATGACATCGAGCATGCTGACCGCATCGTTCTGGACCTGGATCCCGGCGAGGGCGTCGAGTGGGGTGAAGTGATCGAGACCGCGCTGGCGCTCCGCGGCATCATGGAAGCGGAAGGTTTGGAGAGTTGGCCGAAGGTGACCGGTGGCAAGGGCATTCACCTGATGGCCCCGCTCGGGGCGAAGATCACGCACGACAATGCCCGGCTCCTTGCCCGGTCTTTCGCCAAGCGGCTCGCTGAAGGTCATCCGGACCGTTACCTGCTGTCCGCCGCGCCGGCAGCCCGAAGGGGCCGCATCTTCATTGACTATCTTCGCAATGGGCGCGGCAACACTGCGGTCGGCGCCTTTTCGCCACGGGCGCGGCCCGGCTTCCCAATCGCCCATCCGGTGACCTGGAGCCAAGTTGAGGAATGTATCCGCCCAGATGCCTTTACGATCGACCGTCCGTTCAGGGCAGTTGCCAGAAGGGCGGCGTGAGCCACAGGGATGAAAGGACGGATCGGGAACTGGACAGCGGCACCTAGGAGGCTTCGTCGGACTGTCCTTCTTGTTCTTCTTATGAGGAGGGTCGTATCGGACGCAATCATGCGCCGGTTCGCAGCCGACATCTGCCCTGATTGATAATGCTCGGCCATTATTGGGAACTGCCCCACACCTAAGCGCCAAACGCTTTCGAGGTATGGTTCCCATGAGAGGTCACCGTCCGGCTAGCCCTTCCGATCGCCTTGGCCCGGAAAATCAAGCGTCCCCTCACATGCTCTGATGGCTGAGCAATACATCAGTGAGTCTCGGTGGGTAATGTGAGGATAAGGCGCCGCCCGTTGAGCCGACGGGCCAGAGTTCGCAGTTCCGGTGCTTCTTCCAAAATTGATGATAGGAGGTTTGAGGAAAGAGCGTGCACAAGCTGCGTTGGCAGTTTGAGAATTCGCCGATATGCCGCACAACGGTAAATGCAACGCTGGGCCGGCAGGCACGTCTGACCAAATGTCAGGTCGCAGGAGGACAAGCAGCCGTGACGCAAAAGGGGATCACTCTCAAAGACGTAGCCGCCGCGGCCAACGTGTCGCGCGCCACGGCAGCGCGGGCGCTCAACAGTTATGGTTACGTCGGCGACGAGACGGCGGTGCGCGTGCTGGAGGCCGCCGAAAAGCTGGGCTATCGAGCGAACCTCGTCGCCCAGGCGTTGCGCAGCGGACAGTTGCCGATCGTCGGCTTCGTGCCGGGCGATATCCAAAACCCTTTCTTCGCTCGAATCGCCCACGACATTGAAGTGGAACTGCGCAAGCACCGCCACAATCTGCTGATCGCCAGCAGTGAGGAAGATGTCGAACAGGAAAAAGAATTGCTCCAAAGCCTGCGATCTCTCAGGATTCGGGGTTTTATCCTAGCGCCAACTTCAGCAACTGACAGCAATCACATCGTGCAGTTGGCGCAAGAAGGGGCGCCGATCGTGTTGATCGACCGCGTCGTCAAGGACCTGCAATGCGACAGCGTCGTCGTTGACAATGAGGGTGGTGCGCGCGAGGCGGTGGATTATCTCGTTGGCAATGGTCACGACCGGATTGGTCTTCTGCGGGACGAGTCGCGCATCTTCACCGCACAGGAACGCTTGGCTGGCTATCAAAACTCGCTCCAGTCGCACGGGATTGCGATCGATGAATCGTTCATCGGGGTGTCGCGCTCGACGGTCGAGCACGCCGTCGAAGCCACCATCCGCCTGTTCAGCCGACGCAATCGGCCAACGGCCCTGTTCACGGTGGACAGTCTTATGACGCAAGGTGCTCTTCTTGGCCTGCGTTCCATGGGGCTCTCGATTCCGCACGACGTGTCGCTGGTTGGATTTGATGACTTCAATCTCGCCACGTTCACCGACCCGCAGATAACGGTCGTGGCGCAGCCCATCTCCGAGATCGGACCGCTCGCGGCCAGGTATCTGCTCGAGCGGCTCGCCGGCAAGAAAGTTGCCCCGCGCCGCACCCGATTCCAAACCCGCTTAATCGTGCGCGGCTCGGTTACTCAGCCCATCATGCCCTGAGAGCGGACTCCGCTATTCCAGAAAATTTCTGGCTAGAGGACTTGCCATTGGCGGAATTGCGTGCCCATTATCCGCGTGTGAGATCGATCTCACATTAGCAGAGAAACAAAGTGGGACGGCGCGCTGGCGAGGCAGAGGCCTGCCACATGCGAGTACAAGGAAAACTACATGCTGAACTTCGATAGGGACCGCTTCATAAAAATCCAAAGCGGGGCTGTTTCAATCGCCGGTGAGGCTCGCTCGCTTATACGGACGCTGCTTGCGGAAGGCGTCGAGCGGCTGTTTTTCATGGGTACCGGCGGTGTGCAGCTTCTGACCCTACCCGCAATCGAGCTGGCGCAGCGTTACACCACCTTCCCGATGAGCGCCGCATATCCGGCCCAGGTCGTTCTCGATCCGCCGGCTGGTCTCGACAGCAAGGCTGCGGTCGTCATCCCGTCGTTGTCGGGTACGACCAAGGAAGGCGTCGAGCTCATGGCTTTCCTGAAAAAGCGGGGCGTGCGTACGATCTCACTCACAGGCCACTCGGACACGCCGATCGCGCGGGAGGCTGATCACAATTTCACGAATTTTGCCGAAGACGACACGTCATCGGAAATGTTTTACCTGCAGACGCTGCTGATCGTTCTGGCGTTGCTGGCTGAACGCGGCGAATACGAAGGCTTCGACGCGGCTGTCGCCGAACTCAAGCTGTTGCCGGGCCTGCTTGCCGATGCGAAGGCTGCCTTCGAGGACAAGGCGGCTGAACTGGCCGCGACGATCAAGGACGAGACCTATCACATTTTCACCGGCGCTGGCTCGGTTTGGCCGCAAGCCAACTACTACGCCATGTGCATCCTCGAAGAGATGCAGTGGATCCGCACCCGCCCGGTGCACGCCGCGGACTTCTTCCACGGCACGCTCGAACTGGTCGAGCCGGGCGTCAGCGTCTTCGTGTTCAAGGGCGAGGACGCTCTTCGCCCGTTGGCCGACCGGGTCGAGAACTTTGCCAGACGCTACACGGACCGTGTTCGTACCCTCGATGCAGCCTCGGTAAAATTGCCGGGCATCTCCGCCCACGTGCGGAGCATGATCTCGCCGGTCCTGCTCGCCACCTTGCTTGAGCGGCTGAGCGCGCATCTCGAGGTGCTGCGCAACCACCCGCTGACGACACGTCGCTACTACAAACGCGTTGAATATTGATCCCTCTCACATCCCAAGGAGCTGTTTATGAAACGTTCGCTGCAAGTCGTGGCGGTCACGGTGGCCGCGGTATCATCGTTGGGGTGGTCTATGAGCGCCAGTTCAGCCGCTTCGACGACCGTCGCGGCCGACCCCAATGCCAAGGTCGAATATAGCGGCACGCTGTCGATCCTGACCAAGTTCGGGCTGCAGCAGCTGTCGCCCTATTTCGTCAACCTGGCGCAGGACTACGAAAAACTTCATCCGGGCGTGAAGGTCGAACTCATCCAGGAAAGCGACGACAGCGTAAAGGGCAAGACCAAGACGCTTGTCGCTTCGAACTCACTGCCCGATGTCTACTTCTCTTGGACGGGCAGTTGGGGTGGCAATTTCGTGCGCGGCAATCGCGCCGTTGATCTTACTCCCGTCATTGGTCCCGATACCGCGTGGGGCAAGTCGCTGTCTCCGGCGGCCGTCAAGGCGTTCGAATACAACGGCAAGTTCTATGGCATTCCGCTTTACCAGGATGCCAAGTTCATGGGCTACAACAAGCAGGTCTTCGCCAAGCTTGGCCTGAAGGCATCCGCCACTTTCGAGGAACTGCTGACCAGCTGCGACGCCATCCGCAAATCCGGCGCGACACCGATCTCGTTCGGCAACAAGGAGGCCTGGCCGGCAATCCACTTCGCGGGTCAGCTGCTCGCCTACAACGTGCCGCAGGCGACGCTGGAGCGCGACTTCGATCCGGCCACCGCCGATTACAGCGATCCAGGCTATGTCGCGGCACTCAAGCAGTTCAGTCAGCTTGTCGAGCGCTGCACCGATGGCGCCGGCGTCAACGGCACGTCCTATGCCTCGGCTCTCCAGGCCTTCACCAACGCGCAGTCGGCCATGTACTACCAGGAAATCATCGAGTTCGATCAGGCCGCCACCTCCGACTCGGCGTTGAAACCTGTCGATTTCGGATTCTTCAGACTGCCGGTGCCTGATGGCGCCAAGGGTGACCCCAACTCGATCGAGGGCGCGCCGGAGGGCTACATGATCAATGCAGCATCGAAGAACGTCCCGCTGGCGATCGATTTCATGAAGTTCGTGACCTCGAAGGAAAACGCGCAGGTGCTGTCGGCGCCGCCCTATGGCCAGCCGAGCGCCACCATCGGCGGCGCCTCGGAAAACAATATGAGCGTGGCTGTGGTTGACGGCCTCAAGGATATCAACGCGGCCTCCTACCTCATGCCTTGGCTGGATACGGCCAATCCGCCGCGTGTCGCCGCCGTCTGGCTGTCCAGCCTGCAGGCGCTGGCGGGCGGCTCAATGACGCCTGAGCAAGTGATGGACGAGGTGCGCAAAGCCGCATCCGCGGCCAAATAAAGCAGACCATGGCAAGCGCCTCGGACACAAGGGACAGCGGCGCCGACCTTCGCGGCGTCGCCAGGCCGCAAGGGCCAAAAAGCCCGCGCGTCCGCTTCGACAATCTGTTGTCGTTCCGATGGGCGGCGATTGCGCTCATCCTCATTGGCTGGTTCGTCTACTATCCGATCGTCGATAATTTCATCGTCAGCACCACCGACCAAGACATCTATACCGGCGAGGTCACCAATGTCGGCCTCGCCAATTACGGCCGGCTGCTGCATGACCCGGTCGTGCTGCTCGCGCTCTGGAACAACTGCCTCTACGCCATCATCTCCGTCATCTTCCAGGTCTTCGGCGCGTTCCTGCTCGCGGCCATCATCGAGGACTTGAGGAGCGAACGCTGGCGCCGCCTGTGGCGCGCCGTCTATTTCGTGCCATCTGCCATCTCGATCACGGTGACTGGACTGCTTTTTTATTTCATCTACCAGCCGCAGATCGGCTTGCTGGATGCGGCGCTCAGCCGTGTTGGCCTCAGCCAGCTCGTCATGCCCTGGCTCGGCAATGAGCATACCGCCATCTATGCCATCATCGCCATGAGCCAGTGGCAGGGTTTTGGCTATTCGACGCTTCTGTTTGCCATTGCCATCCAGAAGATCCCGCGCGACCTCTACGATGCCGCAACGATCGACGGCGCGGGTCCGCTTCGCCGCCTGTGGAGCATCACCTTTCCGCTGACCCGGGAAATGACGGGGTTGATGATCATCGTCACCATCACCGGCGCTTTCCAGGTGTTCAACGAAGTCATGGTGATGACCGCGGGCGGGCCCAACAACAGCAGCCAGGTGCTGGGTACATGGCTCTACCAGAAGGCCTTCATCGAGGACAGTTTCGGCTATGGCGCGGCGATCGCCGCCGTCATCTTCATATTGACCATGCTCACCGGCGCGGCCCAGCTCTGGTACACCAAGCGCCGCCGGGTGCAGCTATGAGCGCAACGGTCGCAGCCGGGCGCAGCCGGCACGTCAATGTGTGGTCGGTCATCGCCAGGACATTGCTCTATTCGTTCCTGGTCTGCCTCGGTGTCGTCGTCATCTATCCGCTGATCTGGATGGCGCTGAGCGGCTTCAAGGACAATGCGCAGATCTTCGGCGATCCCTTCGCGCTGCCTACCCATTGGTCATGGAACAATTACGCACAGGCGTGGAACCAGGGCGTGCGTGGCTACGTAACAGTCTCGGTGCTGGTAACTGTTACCTCGGCCGTATGCACCGTGCTCATCAGCGCCTGGACCGCATTTGGCCTGACCCGAACGCGAATGCCGGCAAAGCCGCTGGTCATCGCCATCGTTCTGGGCGGGCTCATGCTTAGCCCGACCGTCGCGATCATTCCTCTGGTGAAGATGCTGCAGGGGCTTGGCCTCTACAACACCTACTGGGCGCTGATCATCCTTTACACGGCGTTCCGGGTGCCGTTCACCACTTTCCTCATCCGCGCATACATGCTGGACCTGCCTGGAGATATCGATGAGGCGGCGACGATGGACGGCGCCAGCGAAGGCCAGATCTTCTGGCGCCTCACCTTGCCGCTGTGCCGGCCGATCATCATCTCCTGCGTCATCCTGCACGTCCTGTTCGCCTGGAACGAATATCTCTTCGCCATGATCTTCACGAGTGGCAGCGATGTGCAGACGTTGCCGGTTGGACTGACGTCGATCATGGCAACGCACGGGACCAACTATGCCGTGGTCTTCGCCGCCATGACGATCTCGGCCCTGCCCATCGTGATCGTGTTCTTTGCCGCGCAACGCTACTTCATCCGGGGCCTGTCCGAAGGCATCGGCAAATAACAATCCCCAAAGGAGCCTTCATGCCGCAGCTCGCTGCTCACCAGCTGATCGGAGCCAATTTCAGCTTTCAGCACTTCCCGTTCGATGAGGTCGCCAGGACGATCCGCGACTTTGGCATGCGCGAGATCGAACTGTGGGGGATTGCCCAGCATCTAGACCTGTTCCATGCCACGGACGCGCGTGTCGAATCCGTTCGCCGGGTGCTCGCCGACAACGAGCTGTCGGCTTGGTGCTTTACCCCTGAGCAGATGTTGTATCCAATCAACATCGCCGCCGGCGACGAGGCACTGCGCCAAGACAGCATCGAGCGGTTTTGCCGTGCAGCCGACATCTGCGCCCTGCTCGGTGCGCGCTATCTCTTCCTGACGCCCGGTCATGGCTATGAGAGTCACGCCCGGCAACTGGCATGGGACCGCGCGGCCGACGCGATCGGCAATATCGCCCGGCATGCCGCCGGAAACGGGGTGCGCTGCCTGCTCGAACCTTTGCAGCGGCTCGAGAGCAACATCGTCAATGATGCAGCGGGCCTGCGCCAAATGCTGAACGAGCTGGGCGCTGACAACATCGATGTCGTGCTGGACACTGTCGCCACGGCCACGGCCGGCGACACCGTGGCCGGCTATGTCGACCTGTTCGGCTCGCGGCTGGCGCATGTCCATCTTATCGACGGCACTCCAGGTGGGCATTTGGTGTGGGGGGACGGGACATTGCCGCTCAGCCACTATGTGAGCGAACTGGCGCGCCTCGGCTATGCGGGAAAGCTCACCTTCGAGCCCTTCGGCAACGGTTCCTACGCGCTGGACCCGGTAAAGGCCTGGACACGCTGTCTCAGCGCCATCGAGCCCTATCTGAAACGCGCAACGGTGCTGGCATGACCTCAAGGAAGTTTGTCGCTGTCGGCGACAATTGCCTAGACCTCTATCTGACAAACGGCTTGATGACTGTTGGCGGCAACGCCTTGAATGTTGCCGCGCAATGGCGGCGCAATGGCTGGAGCGCACGCTATTTCGGGGCCGTCGGCCAGGATTCCGAAGGCGAGGTGGTTCTTGCCGAACTGGCAGGTGTCGGCCTGTCGCGCGGCGATGTCGAACAGCGCCTCGGCGACACTGCGGTGACCTTGCTTCGGGACGAGGCTGGCGATCGGAAATTCCTGCACGAATCCTTTGGGGTTGGTGAAGATTATATGCCCTCGCCGGAGCACTATGCGATCATTGCCGCAGCCGATTGGGTGCATCTCGGCACCAATGCGAACAAGGGCTTTGTTCGCAGGTTGGTGGTGGACAACGTGCCGTTCAGCATCGACGTCTCGACGGCCCACTTGGTCCTGCCGCTCGATGGCGTGCCGTTGCTGTTTGCTTCCGGCCCTGATGACGACGATATTCCGATCGAGCCGTCGCTGTCCGCGCTCCGCGCCGCCGGTGCGCGGCAGGTGGTTTTGACTTGCGGCCGACGCGGCTCCTACTTTGACGACGGCATCGACGTCGTGCATGCGCCGGCGACGCTTGTCGATGTCGTGGATACGTGTGGCGCCGGCGACAGCTTTATTGCCACTTTCCTCGCCGGCTTCCGTTTCGGCGGCCTTGGCGCCCTGGAAGCATTGCACAAGGCGTCGGTCGCCGCGGCGCAGACCTGCACCCATCTCGGCGGGTTTCCCCAGAGACCGCGTCCCATACCCGATTGGCTACCGGCCAAATATGCCAGCTTCATTACCCACGCGCAGGGAGCCCGAGCGTGACCAAACTTCGTTTGCGGCGGCCTGCGGTGGCGCTTCCGTCCGACCGGTCGTTTTGGCTCGAGGACATCGGCGCCGACACCGCGAGCGAACCGTTGAACGGCGATGAGCGCGCCGACGTGGTGATCGTCGGTGGCGGCTACACCGGTCTGTGGACGGCGCTGCGGATCCGTGAACTGGCGCCGGAGACGCGGGTCATCATGCTTGAGGCAGATCTATGCGGTTCAGGAGCTTCAGGGCGCAACGGGGGCCAAGTCCATTCCTGGTTCGCCGAAATCGAGCAGATCAGTGCCGTCGTCGGCCTCGACGAAGCGCGACAGCTGTGCGCCGACACGGTGGAATCGATCGCGGAGCTGAAGGCGCTGCAGCAAAGCGGAATCATCGATATGGATCTGCGGTTGGACGGATGGCTGTGGACCGCGAGTTCAATTGCGCAAGAGGGCGCCTGGGAGAACGCCGTTGCCATGACGGCGGCGGTTGGAGAGAACCGTTTCAAGCCGCTGACGGCCGAGGACATTGAACGCCGCACCGGTTCATCGGCATCCTATGTCGGCGTCGTCGAGACCAATGCAGGCACAGTCCATCCCGCCAAGCTGGCCATCGGATTGCGCAAGCTGGCATTGGCCCGCGGGGTCATCATCCACGAGCGCAGCCCGGTCCTCGACATCGAGCCCGGCAGGACATGCACGGTGCGCACGGCGCACGGCGCGGTACGGGCTGAGAAAATCGTGCTTGCCGCCAACGCCTGGCTCTCGGCGCTGCCTGAACTGCGGCGACATCTTTATGTGGTCGGCAGCGAGGTGATTGCCACCGCCGCCGTCCCCGAACTGCTCGACAGCATTGGCTGGCGCAACGGCGCCTCGATCTGCGATTCGCAGGCCCAGGTGCTCTACTACCAGCGCACCATCAGTGGCAGGGTCGTCTTCGGCCGTGGCAGCGGCAACGTCGCCTTCAGCGGGAATTTCGGCGCCAGCTTCAACCGCGGTCCGGAGCATGGCCGCGACAATGTGCGAGAGCTGCATCGGGTCTACCCGTCGCTGCGTGGTGTGGCGATCGAATATGACTGGTCGGGGCCAATCGACTGCGTGCCTGAACACGTTCCCGTCTTCGACCACCTGCGCGATCATCCCAACATTTTCTACGGCATGGGATTCAACGGCACCGGCATCGCGCAGACGCCGATCGCCGGACGCATTTTGGCCAGCCTGGTGCTCGAGCGAAAGGATCGCTGGAGCGACAGCGGCCTGGTTGGCATCGAGCGGCGCATGTCGCTGCCGCCGGAGCCATTCCGCTACCTTGGCGCCAAGCTCGTGCGCGGGGCGGTCCGCCGCAAGAACGATGCCGAGATCCGCGACCGCAAGGCGGACAGGATCACCAACCTGCTGGCCGGGCTGAAGCCAGGCCACCGCAAGAAATAAGCAACGTCCACAGCGTCTTGTCCGTCACGCCATCGAGGAGGATAGGGTTGCCGATCTGCCCTTGATGTAACTCACGACCCTTCACGGCAGCCGCCGATGCGTGGCTGTAGCCGCCGATCGTCAGCGCGTGGCGCCGGCAAACAAAGCTGGGCCCGGGTTTCTTTCCCAGCGCTAAAAAGAAGCTTGATCCCTTCGTCGATATGTGTGCCTAATCCGATGTGAGATCGATCTCATGTCGCGATCTCAAATTGCCCTTCCCGACGGGAGTGCGCTTTTGGTCTGAATGAGGATGAAGAGGGAGGATTAAATGAGGAAATTGATTGCGTGGGTGGCCTTGGCTACTACCACGCTTGCGTTCGCGTCTGGGGCGTCGGCGGGTGAAACCATGGACAGGGTAACCTCGAAGAAGGCCATGGTGGTCGCCACAAACAGCGGCTGGCCGCCGCAGAGTTTCCTCGACGACAGCAATCAGTTGGTCGGCTTCGACATCGACGTCTCAAAGGAAATCGCAAGGCGCCTCGATGTCGAGGTCAGTTTCGACACGCCGGACTGGGCGACGATGACGGGCGGCCATTGGCAGGGGCGCTACGATCTGGGTGTCGGCTCGGTGACGCCGACCAAGGCGCGGGCCAAGGTGATCGATTTCGAAGGCGTCTATTATTACAGCCCCTATGTTTATGTAGTTCACAAGGACAGCCCGGCCAAAACGGTCGCCGACCTGAACGGTAAGATCATCGGCGTCGAGACCGCCACCACGTCGGAGGATTTCATCCGCCGACAGCTCGAGATCGATGCTCCCGGGCTTCCCCCCATCGAATACAAGCTGGAGCCAGGTGAGATCAGGACTTTCGCCGACTCAATGCTGCCGTTCGATGATTTGAGGTTGGGCGACGGCGTGCGCCTCAACGCGCTCATCGCACCAGAACAGACAGCTCAGAACGCGATAAAGAACAGCTATCCGTTGCGTATCCTAGAGGGCGGCTATGCCTTCCGCGAGCCACTGGTTGTGATCGCGGAAAAAGGTGATGCCGAGTGGAATGCCAAGATCGGCGGCATCCTCGACGAGATGAAGAAGGACGGCACCCTCGCGAAGCTGACCACCAAGTGGTACGGCAAGGATTACAGCGCCGACTGAGGAGTCGTCGTGGTCGAAGCTTGAGCGGGATACATTTAAATTGAACTCCCGCTCTGTTCTGTTTGTTTCGGCCGCCCCGCCTAGCCGCAAACTTCACTCATCACACCGATTATGACGTATCCTGACACCTATTACCAACGCACGCTTGCCGACAACACCATCAGACCGCCGCTAAGCGGCGTTTCCGAGTGCGAAACAGTCGTTGTCGGCGGCGGACTGGCCGGCCTGACGACGGCGTTGCAGCTGGCTCGCGCCGGCAGGCAGGTGATCGTGCTTGAGGCGCAGCGCATCGGCTTCGGCGCTTCGGGTCGCAATGGCGGCTTCGTTAACCCCGGCTTCGCCACCGGCACCGATAACATCGCCGCCATGGCAAGCGTGGACGCGGCGCAAAAACTGCACCGCCTGTCCATCGAAGGCGTCGATTTCGTGCGGCAGACGATCCGTGATCTCGACATCAAGGCGGCAGAGCCGCGCTCCGGTATATTGGGCGTGCTTCGTCACGATGGCGGCGCCGCACTCAAGGCATATGCCGAGCAACTGGCGCGCGATTTCAACTATCGGCTCGACTATCTCGAGCGCGACCAGGTGCGAGCGGTGCTGCATTCCGAGCGCTATCATCAAGGATTGCGCGATCCCAGCGCCTTCCACATGCATCCGCTCAACTATCTGCGCGCCGTTGCCAGCGAGATCGAACGGCTGGGTGGCAGAATCCACGAGAGGTCGGGGGCTGTTGAAGCCAGCCTTGACGGCGCGGAAAAGATCGTTCGCACCCACGGCGGCGACGTGCGCGCCCGCCAAGCCGTATTTGCCACCGGCGGCTATACGGGGCCACTGGTCGGTCGGCTAAAGCGAGCGTTCCTGCCGATCGCCACTTACGTCATGGTGAGCGAGGAAGCCCCTGATCTGATCGCCAAGGCGATTACGACAACCGACGCCGTTGGCGACAACCGTCGCGCTGGCGATTACTACCGCATTGTCGAAGACGGCAGACGGCTGCTCTGGGGTGGACGCATCACGACGCGGGCAGCCTCGCCGGGCGTGTTGGCGAGGCAATTGCGCCTTGAGATGGTCGCCACCTATCCGCAACTCGAACAGCTCAAGGCCGAACTCGCTTGGTCCGGGCTCATGTCTTATGCCCGCCACCTGATGCCCCAAATCGGCGTGTTGCAGCCGGGCGTCTGGTACCTCACGGCTTTTGGCGGCCATGGCATCAACACCACGGCGATCGCCGGCAAACTGATCGCCGAAGCCATACTCGGAGAATCGGACCGCTACCGGCTGTTCGCACCATTCGGGCTTGCCTGGGCGGGCGGGCCGGCTGGACTTGCGGTCGCGCAACTTACCTACTGGAAGCTGCAGGTCCAGGATTGGTGGCGCGAGCGCGCCCGCTGACCACAGGGAGATAAAGGACGTGATCGGCCGACTATTGCTTACTCACCCCGACGCGGCGCGCCGGCTTGGCGTGTTCTTCGTGCTCGCCGCCATCTCCGCCGGCCTGTATGGGTTCGGCATCAAAGCCAGTTGGCTTGGCAAGCTTGTTCCGGGGTCAGTCGAGTGGCTCGCCGCCAACCCTGAGATCGGGCGGGCGGTCTCAGCGGTGCTGATCGCACTGATCGTGGCGGCGAACTGGAACGCGCTGCGGTATCTCAGCCGCAAACCGCAGATTGTGTCGGTCTGGATAGAGCTGTTCGTGTTGTTAATGCTGTTTTTCTATTCCTTCGACCTGTCCTTCGCATTCATCGCCAAGAAGATCGGCTTCCTTGTCTCGAAGGGCGTCGTGACGACTCTCTACATTTCGGCCATTTCGATCGCCATCGCCACCCTCATCGCCTTCGTTGGCGCCATCGCCAAACTTTCCCGCAACGGCGTGGTCTATGGCTTGGCGACCTTCTATACCTCTCTGTTTCGTGGCTTGCCGCTGCTGATGCAGATCTACATTATCTATCTCGGCCTGCCGCAGATTGGCTACGTGATAGGCGCCGTGCCGGCTGGCATCATGGCGCTGTCGCTCTGCTACGGCGCGTACATGACCGAGATCTTCCGTGCCGGCATCGAAAGCATCTCGCGCGGTCAGACCGAGGGTGCTACGGCACTCGGCCTTAGCGCTAACCAGACGATGTTCCTGGTCATCCTGCCGCAGGCGATGCGCGTCATCGTGCCGCCGACTGGCAACCAGTTCATTGCGATGTTGAAGGATTCTTCGCTGGTCTCGGTGGTCGGGGTCTGGGAGATCATGTATCTCGCGCGCACGCAGGGCCAGACGGAGTTCCGCCACATCGAGATGCTCATCACCGCCTCGATGATATATTGGCTGCTCTCGATGGGGCTCGAGTTCCTGCAGTCGCGGATCGAGGATCGGTTCGGGCGCTCACTCAAGCGCTGATCGTCATCCTCCGTGATTTTCGCCAAGACGAGTTGCAGCGCACCGCTTCAGGTCGAATGAGTACCGCTGAAGCTGCTTGACCAGGACGGTCTCAACTCGGTCCTCACGGGCTCGGCCGCTTCGTCGTGGGAGTTCCGCGTCCATGTCGACGCGCCTATTACGGGTGTTCGAGAGCGTGACCGACACGTCGGGCCACCAGGGCCATCTGAGCAGCAACAAGGTTCAATCGCCGAGGGGAGGCGCCTGAACCGGCGGTACCGGCAGCATCACCGAGGCGGCCGACATGCGGGGCAGTGTCGGTGCTGCTCGAGCGGCGCTAGCAGCAAACCGTTCCAGTCGATAACGTAGGGGCGTCCAGGATGCAGCCAGCATGCACACGGTCACCGAGTATATCAGTGGCTCGCCTGAGGGCCGCCAGCGGTCGCGCGGACTTTGGATTTCCAGCACGGAATAGCCCAATTCCCGCAGCTGCCCGCTGACCTCGCGTTTTATGCGGCGCTGCGCATCACGTGTCATTAACCGATGACGTACCGAGGCAGGTGTCGGCCAGAGCGTTCGATTCGTTTTTCACCACTAACGGGGTCGGCAAAGGCACCTGCCGGGGCTTAGGTAAGTCTATGGTTTGTTCGTCCGGCGGCAGCATGAAAATCTATCCGAGCAGGGTATCGGAACCGCAGCGCGTGCTCGACAGCCAGATCGAGTCTTGGCGAGCGAGCACCCCCGCGGACGGGATCGTCATGGTTCTCGAGCATGAAGATCGTGTCTGGTTGATGGCCAAGCTGGCCCGCCAGGCTGGGCTGGTGGCGGGCAACCCCGATGGCTTTTCCATGATCCGGCGTTGGAACAATACGTCCTTTTGCAAGTTTGGATCGGCCAGCAAGGAGTAACGAAATGTCAGAATCGCGCGAATGGTTTGTGCAGTGGCTCAGGGATGCTCATGCCATGGAGGAGCAAGCCCAGACTATGCTCAACGGGCAGTTGAGCCGTATCGAAAATTATCCTGAGCTCAGCAGCCGAATCCGGCAGCACCTCGACGAGACGGTGCAGCAGGCCGCTCGGCTCAAGACCTGCCTCGACCGCATCGGGCAAGGGTCCTCCGCGCTGAAGGATGCCGGCGGCAAGCTAACGGCTATGGTGCAGTCGCTGAGCGGCATCTTCGCTGGCGACGAGGTCATGAAAGGATCGCTTGCGAGCTACACGTTCGAGCACATGGAGATTGCCTCCTATACAATTCTCATCGCCGCCGCTCGATCGCTGGGTGAGGCCGAGGTCGCACGCGTATGCGAGGAGAACCTGCGAGAAGAGGTCGCGATGGCGGACTGGTTGAAAGATCATCTCCCGTCTACGGCCGAGCAGTTCCTTGCGCGGGCCGATACGGAAAGCGAGAGCGCCAAGCGCTAGCCGTCAGGGCTTGCTCGCTACTTGGCCGCCGTAGCCGGCCCATCCCACGGGATACCCCGGCTCAGTCCGCTTGCAAACCCAGGGCGTCGTACCGGAAGGACACCTTGAGCTCTGAAACAGAGTCGCTCGAAAACAGGCTTCGGCAAGGATCCGCGTGGTCCGAACGTGAAGGTCGCTTCGGGTTCTGTTGCTGCGATGGAAAAGCAAGCCGGTCGCGGATCCGCCCTCGCCGGCGATGTAATCGGGCGGCTGTTGCGGGAAGCCAACAGGACGTCAAGGACCACATCACCCCACTTTCCCCGCGTGATCGAGCCAGGGTCGAGGACCGCGGCGCAGTGCATCGAGTATCGCGCCCTATCTCTGGTAGCTCCGACCCGCCATCACGAACGTCGTCTTCTCCGGCGTGCCCGACGGCGGCGCCCGCAAGAGGGGTGCCGTCCGACACGAGGTTGCCGATCTCGCTAAGCACTCGCAGATGTCGCGGAAAGGCGCTTCGGCAACGGCGCGCGGCCAGCCGCAATCGTCCTCACATGGACATTTTGACCGCGTCGGCACGGTTCCTTGCAGAGCAGTTTCGATAATCCGCCGATTCCCCCAGTCGAGAGATATGTGCGGCATCCAGCCACCGTTGAAGACGTCGCATCTTATCGGCAGCCCTGAGCCTACGAAAGTCCGATTTGAGGCGGACACGCCCCATGGACCGGAACGCATCCATGGACGCCTGCGGCATACTCCAGACCTCCCTCATTTCGCTTCGGCGATCTTGCTGAGGAAAGCTACCAAGCTCTGCTGCGGATTCTTATCGTCCCCAGCCACGACGTTGAGACCCCAGCGCCCGAGAACCGCTTCCTGAACCACGTTCGGGGCCGGCATGAACACGAATGACTTTGGACGGTCTCGCTCGTAACCGGACAGGCGCCAAGTCTGCCACAGACGATGCAGCAGTAGACGGATGTTCATATCGGACATGCTGTAACCGATGAACAGGATGGTGCGCCCCAGCGCATCGGCCCGGAACTTCACATCCAGCGGGGAATCGAAGGAAAGCCGGTCAAAATAGTCCGTCTCGGCCAACACTAGCGAAGTATCGTCATCAAAATCGCCATGGTATTTGACGATCTGGGTAAGGTCGCCGCCGGCTTTGGCGATGTCCTTCGCATTGGCTATTTTGACGAATGGGCGGCCATGTATCTCGAAAGCCGCTTCCAGGTTCCGGTCGTAGTTGGTGGTGTAGATAATCGGGAAGTCGAGCAACACGATGAGTTTGTGGATCTCCGATCGCCTCACCTTTTCCCGAGAAACACTCCACTCCCGGTCCATCCAGCTTCGCAGGGACCCTATACTGCCGTGCTTAAGGCGGTAGTACTCGGCAAGGGCCTGATAGCTGGCGTCAGGCATACCGACCATCTGCTCATCCAGGCCAAGCTCATTTGCCATGTGCTCGATGAGTTTTCTCCATGGTGGCAAGCCGACGCTCATCGACACTCCGGCGCCAACAAACAGCATGGCTCTCCGCTCCTTCAGTGATCCCGCAATTTGTTCGAACACCGACTCCATGCCAGCAAACTGGCGAATGCCTCTTCTGTTCCAACGATTGCTTCCGCGACCACAGGCAAGTCCGCAGTCGCTCGCCCGGACCGAAGCCGCAAAGGACGCGAAGAATAGAATTTTTCAGCCGGATAGCGTTTTCACCAACCTCAAGCGTTGGAGAGCGTTCGCGTCGACATCCTGCCGGCTCGGGCTGTTGCCGCGGCCATATGTCAGCTGGGATGACGCCGATATTGGGCTCGCTGACATTGTTCCTGCGCGCTCTCGCGCAGCTGGGAACCACTAGCAATCCGACTGTTCGGTCTCGTCAGCAGACCGATAGGTAGATCGATGGGCAAAAAGGCCAAGCAACGCACGGAGTCTCAGGCGGATCGGGAAAGGGCGATCGAGGCAAGCGGTTTTGCGCACAAGTGCGCCTCACCAAAGAAGAGGCACCGAAGATGCTGACTGGTGCCCGCATGAGCGGCTTCTCGGCACCGGACAATTCGCTGGGCTTTTCGCCCCCCTCCTCTTGGCCGGCCGCGCACGTTGATGACGCGACGTAGGCTTACCGAAGGCCAAAAAAGCTCAGTATCAATAATACGACGACCACCGCTCCAACGAGCCAAATGATATTATTCATGATCTGTCTCCTATTGCTTCCGAAAGCTCGTGCTTAGCTAATAGCTGATTGGAATGGGCCAGATGCTTGCGCTGCTTCTTCTTCGAGCTTCACAACCTTTTCCCTGATCTCCTCCGGGTCGGCATGCTCCAGCCCGACAACATCGTTTCTGGTTTCCTCAAGTGCAACGATGATCTCATCGAGTTTGGCGTGGATGGCGGCGGTGTCGCGATAGCCCTGTATCAGGACAACACCAGTAATCACGATGGCCGCGACCGACAGGCCATACGTAACCGTATTTGTCAGGCCAAAAGGTACCAGCGCTGTGCAAAGCACCATGGCTATGAGCATCACATAGAACCCGGGGGGCCGGGAAAGAAAGTCGGCCGCGACGAAAAGGAAGCGATTCATTCCAACCATTGTCCGCCAAAAGGCCAAGGCGAAGATAGCGCCGTGACCGCCACGCAGAAAGGCACTGCCAGGAGCATGCCCGCCTCTAGAAACCGGGTTTCTTTGTCGCTTAACATTAGGGTCGCCTCATACGCATCGTTGAAGATAGAGGGTTCGCACGCCTCTCGGCAGAAGCGAGCGAACCCTTATTAGCGCAGGAAGGAACGTAGCTGTGCCGATCTACAAGATTGTCAGCCAGCGATCGCGAGAAAAAGGTGACGGTCCCAAATAGCGGTGCGAGCAACCAGCGCGCCTCACCAACACTTCTATCCATCTGATTTCTCCGAACTTTCCGAGAAACAATAACCTTGGAAGCAAGCTGTTCCACACCACATCATGGGTAGGACCATTGCGTTTTACGCTCGGACTTAAGTCTTACCCTCTGCCCGACCGAAGCCTCAACCCGGGAACGTTTGACGTTGCCCCAAGTTCGGTTTGGAGGTCGGCGTTGGACGATGTCGTGGTCGCCGGCCGCAAGAGGAGAAAATCATGAGAATGCATCTTACGAGCGCCGCTGCGGCGTTGTTGCTCTTCGCTGGTGTCGGCGCGGTCGCGGCTCAGGACGTGATCATCACGCCTGAGCAGGACACGGTCATCCATGAGTATGTGAAGAAACAGCCTTTGGCATCGGTGAAGGTTCCCGGCGTGGAACTCAATATCGGCACAGCGCTGCCCGACACCGTCGAGCTGCATGAAGTGCCCGACGTCAAATACCGCTATGTCGTGATCGACAACCGGACAGTTCTGGTGGATCCAGGCACTCGCAAGATTATCAAGGTCTATGACTGACCAACCTTTCGGCTGAAGCCCGTCGCCTATGTGGCGGCGGGCTGCCAGCTGAGGCTCGGCGGGCACCACACCGAAGAACAACATGAAGTTAGGCCAGATCATCGCGAATGCCTTGACCGCCGCTCTGGTTGTGTGGCTGCTGGCGATCGCGTTGTTACTATTCGGCCGACCGCTTTGGCCCGAGACTAAAGCCCGGATGGTCATCCTTATGCCGGTTGATGCCATGACAACGACCTCAGTGGAGATCGACACGCATCCCAATTTGCCAGAGACTTTTGATGTCAAGCTGGCGCTGCCGCGACCCGAACTGCAATAGCGGCAGGCACAGACTGGCGTTTCAGCTAGCGCAACCCCTGCATGATAGCGTCGACGACTACGCCAATTTCCTAATCAATCTCTTGGCCGGGAATGCCTTGGGTTTCCGCCGCCCGTTTCGCGTCCACAGTCATATCGATTACCAGCAGCACCGGGTCGATGATCGGATCGTCCTGTAAATGGTCCGATATCCAATGATAGAGAAAGTCACTGCTGCGCTTGCTCATTCTTCCCTGAGGCCTGCTTCGTTCAAGACGATGATTTCGCCGTCGACAATGGAGTTCTCGGCGCCGAGGCTCTTGGCCTCTTTCAGGTCGCAATATTTCGCCGTCCAGTGGTGGCCGTTGCGCGTATAGATCCTGGTGCCGTCTTCGTCGATGATGAGCTGCGATCGGTAGCCGTCGAACTTGACCTCGTGAATCCAGCCGTCTCCCTCCGGAGGTTTCTTCACCAGGGTCGGCATCAACGGCTCGACGAACTTTAAACGCATGCCAGACTCGCAAAACCCTCGATTCAATTAGCCTGCGCCAATAGTTCCGGAACATTTTAGACGAATTGCATGTTTGAAGAGTTATGAAGATCGAAGCCGACGAATGCCGGGCAGCGCTGGTGCTGATCCGGCGCACTATCGAGGAACACTGCCCGCCCGGCGTGCTGCCCATCGAGAGATGATCCACGGTCTCTACGGTCCGGAACTGATCCATGAGGCGGAAGCGCTGGCGGATGCCATCGTCGCAACTATCGATCAGATGCAATTGCGCGTTATGGTGAAACCGCCTTCCCCCAGTACGAAATAGTGGGCCGACACAGGGAAGATCACCAGCGCGCGTTTCCGCCGGCCGCCATCCTACGCCGCCAACGCGTGCCGCGCGTCCACCGAGGCGGAAGCGAACGATGCCTTGAAGAAGCTTCCAGATTGCAAGAAGTGACTGCGTGTGTCGTTTGCTCGAAGCGCGTCAACAATCGCCCTGTCTTGCCCTCGCCAGTGCCATACACTGATGCGCCATACCGCGGGAAAGACCTTCCTGCTTGTCCAGCCAAGGCCCGAAATGACCATGCGGCAATGATGCCTTTGCCTCCAGCGACTGGCGCCCGATCGCCAGCTTGCGATCTTCGGAGAGCCGAGCACCAGTTGATCGACCCTTTGCGGCCTCGCTCGCTCGGATGCGCTTGTCGACGTGGGGCGCCGACCTGCCGCTGCCGCGCCAGCATGTAAATCATGCCCGCGAGCGCATGGCCCTGGTGAACGATGCCGCGGAGCTCGTTGGCAAGCGCCATCATTGGCATTGGCCCGAGCGGGATGAGATCGAACATATCGAGCAGCGCCGTGGTGTGTTGCTCGACTAGGTCGGGACAGGCGCGCAGCAGGTCAGAGATGGCCACAAGCGAGGTTTCGTCTATCAGGGCGTTGTTGCCCCGCCCTTCAGCCAGGATGCACATAGGCGCGCATGCTCGACGCCGTGGCGATCGATGATCCGCCGGATCGTGGCGACGGCTCGGGTCTCTCCTGGAAGCGGGTAGGCCAATTTGCTGACAATCCGGACATTGAATTCCTGGCACAGCCGCTTTCACGCGAGGGGTCGACGACCATGCCGGAGGGGATATCGCGAGGAAGGGGTCTGTTCGTGCCAGCATGCCGCGCCTCGGTTGGGAGCACGTGGCGGATATTGCATAAGTCGCGGCTTATAGGCAAGTCATCGGATTTCAAGGTAGCGATCGGCGAGATCGTGATCACCCACGTCAGCCAGGATGAATGTGATCGCCGTCTCTCACGATGATGCGAACGTAGAGGTTCACGCGTATGCTGCGATACGCTTTAGGCCATCTCATCCTCGCCTCGGACGCGTTGAGCCGTTACGTCGATGGACAGATCATTGAGTTTATGGCGGGCAATACATGCATTGAAAAGAACGGCGCGGCGACGATCCCGTTGGCTTGGACGCGCTTATCGCCTGGCCAATATCAGTTGATCGCTAGATGGTCTGAGAAAGCATGGGATTCCCCAACAGCTGAAATTCGTCAATAAAATCGCTCTCCGAAGCTGCCATTCCGCTCCCGGCATCGCGAGATAATCGGCGACGATCTCGTCATTCTGCTCGTCGGTCCAGTCACCGGCCATGGATGCCTTAGACAATTGCGGAGTGGGAGAGGGCCCGCTTCATGTCAGCAACTGTGTCGGCACGCCGAGCGCCGGCCCGGCCTCGCCGAGCCGCGGGTCGAGCGTGTGCACCGTGGCGCCATGCTCCGATGCAATGGCGAGATGCAGCGCATCGCCGGCCCGAAGCCCAAGCATATGCTGATCGGCAAACTTCGCTGCGGTCCGGAATTGCTCGCCCGTCACGCCGAGCACGGTGAAGCTCTCGATGACTAGCTTGTTGAACATGGCGAGCGCCCCAGCGCGCTGTTCCAGGCTGATCTGGCTGGTCCGCAGCTTTATCGCCATGGCCGAAGACATCTCGGTGAGGGTCCAGTCGCTGATCAGAAGCTGCGCCGCATCCTGCTCCGCCAGCCAAGTCTGGACGCGCGGCGTCATCGCTTCATTGGAGAGCGCCGCGACGATCAGCGACGTGTCGAGATAAAGCATCAGTAGCGGTCGCCGTCCCGCATCGCGCGCACCAGATCAGCAGCGCTTTCAGTCTGCGGCGGCACAATCGCCGTCAGAGACCGGAGCAGGGCAGCGTCGATTGGTTTGCGAGGATTGGAAACGGCGGTGAGCCGAGCAACCGGCTTGCCGCGCCGAGTGATGTCGATTGAATGGCCTGCCTCGACCCGGTCGACCAACTCGCTCAGATGGGCCTTGGCTTCTGCCAGATTGATCACATCCATGACATTCTCCTGACCATGTAGGTGGTCATATAGCGTGTTCAACTTAAGAATTCCAGAGCGAACTCCCGGCGCGCAAGCGGCTGGGTTGGCTTGCCGCTTCCGTGGACTCGGGCGCACCCGGTTTGTATCGAGCGACAATGCATAGAGGGCAGTTCAGCTTGTTCTTGATTGTTGCGTGCATCACGTAGCTCTCCGTTTTCAGCCTGATCAAAAAATGTTTTCACCTAAGGAACATCGCAGGCTCCTCGAAGTTGGGTAGGCACGGAGGAACGTGCCATGAACAGTGTCATCTATCTTATCGGTCTCATCGTTGTCGTGCTCGCGGTCCTCTCCTTCCTCGGTTTTCACTAGGTGACCCATGCAGCGTGATAATGATGAGGGCGGACAGCCCACTGATTTCGACAAGGCGAAAAGCGACGTTTCCGAGAGGCTTCGCGAAGAATCCGAGAGGCTTCGCGAAGAAAAAGAACGTGCCAGCGAGTTGCTTCACGACGCGCGGGACGAGGTGAGCCGCAAGGCTGGCGATTACGCAAAAGAAGCCGCGCATGTCATCTCCGACAAGGCACAGGAGGCGCAGCGCGACATCGGATCGAGCTTGGCGGCGTTGGGTGGCGCGTTGCGCGCGGCGAGCGATCACCTGGCCAACAACGATGAAAGGAACGCATCGAAATTCGCGTTGGATGCCGCCGGCGGCTTGGAGCGGCTTTCATCTTCCTTGAAACAAAAGCCTTTTGGCCATGTCCTGGAGGACGTGCAGTCCTTCGGCCGACAAAATCCCGGTGTCCTGCTTGCGGGATCCGTGTTGGCCGGTTTGGCTCTCGGGCGGTTCATCAAAGCTTCTCCACCGGCAGGCCCTGAAGCCTCTCAAAGCGCTCCGGGAGACGCCAAGTCACACACGGATGAGGCATCGGATTGGTCTGCCGATAGGTCCCAAGATTTTGGCCTCGTCGGCAATGATCCGGCCACGCAGAACGCGGAGCAAGACAGATGAACACTCAAGACAATCCTAGTCTTGCCACGCTGGTCACCGACTTGACCCAGCACATCACCACCCTGGTGCAGACCGAAGCCAAGCTTTTTCGGGCGGAGCTTTCTGAGAAGCTTACCAAAGCCGGATCGGGTGCCGGTGAAGTGCTGGGTGGCGCGATTTGCCTCCTCGCGGCGCTTTTGGTGCTGCTGCAAGCACTCGTCATCGCCTTGACACAAGCAGGGCTTGGCGCAGGGTGGTCTTCCCTGCTCGTCGGTGTGGTCGTGGCCGTCTTGGGAGTCATCCTGCTGCGGACCGGGCTGGCTAGCATGGCACCTTCCGAGCTTACGCCCGACCGGACCCAGGAACAGCTCAAGCGTGATGCAAACGTGATCAAGGGACAAGTCAGATGAATAAGAAATCCGCAGCCGAACTTGAGCGCGAGGCCGAGGCGGCACGCGCCAGGGTCGTGGAGACCGCTGAATCCATTCGGGGCAGGATGACGCCTGGACAACTGCTGGACGAATTCACCGGCCTGTTCACCGGAGGACAAAGTTCGGCCATGCTCAGCAACCTCAGAACGCAAGTCAGGGACAACCCCTTGCCGGTCACTATGGTGGGCGCAGGCCTAGCTTGGCTGATGCTCGGCAGCGGCCCCTCAAATGGCACGCGTGACGCTGCCGGCTACACAGCGCCTGGCCGGCGTGACAGCGAGCAGAGTCGCGGCTTGGGCAGTGCACTCTCCGATGCAGCTGAAACGGTCTCGTCGGCCGCAAGCAATGTCGGCGATACGGTGTCGAGCGCGGCGAGCGTCGCTACCGAGATGCTGGCGAGGAACGCGGCCGGTGCAAGATCGACCACCGGTGACATGGCGGCGAACGCCAGCCGCTCTGCGCAAGAGTTGTTGGCGGAGCAGCCCTTGGCCATAGCGGCCCTTGGCCTGGCCATAGGCGCCGCTATAGGGGCCATGCTGCCCCATACCGCAGCGGAGGACGAGCGACTGGGCGGCTATGGGGACACACTTCGCGATACTGCCGAATCCGTGCTCAACAGAGGCCTCGATGAGGCCAAACAGGTTGCAGCCGATGCATACGACACCATCAAGCAGGAAGCTGGCCGGCAACATATGGACGCGGGCACAACGGCCAATCAGCTTGGAGAAATCGTGAAGTCCACAGCAGACAAGACCGAGCATGCCGTGCGTGAACGGATTTCCGATCCTTCGCAGGAAAAATCTTAGCTGGCGGTGAGCCGTACCACATGACCTGCGTCAGCTGTTTCTGGAACATCCTCGTCTGGACGGCGTTTCCTTTTCGAACTTCTAAATCAAGGAGAACCGCGTCATGGATTGGAACCGCGTGGAAGGAAACTGGAAACAAATGAAAGGCAAGGTCAAAGAGCAGTGGGGCAAGCTCACCGATGACGACCTTGACCGGATTGCAGGCAAGCGCGATCAGCTGGAAGGCACGATTCAGGAGCGGTACGGTATCGAGAAGGATCGTGTGCGGCGCGACATTGACGACTGGTATGGTCGGCAAGATTGGTAGTCGTGCCGTACGGCCATCTTAGCCCTTGAGCTCAGAAGCATCTCGGTCCCGCGCGGTAGCGTCGGCGGCAGGCGCAAGTCGGCGCGTGGCGCGGATGGAAAGTGCGGCAATGCGGAAAGGCGACAGCCCGCCGGGGTAGTGTGTTTGTAGCAGAGGTTCGCCCAGTAGCAGAAGATCTCTTACGCCAAGCCGAGCAACGTGACACCGCGAGTCCGCATGACAGACGTGCCGGCGCGGTACCCGTTTCAAAGCTTCACGGACGCCTCCCGCGCCCAGAGCGCAGCTGGCGGCATGCCTGCACAAATGGATCGAGTACCGGCCCCATGCGCGCCGTACCCGCAGGCATGAACCACCCATTCCGGACTGCGTTCGTGGTCGAAGTGAAAATCTTTTCGCGAAAATAAGCCTCATAAGCGAGGGTCCGGGCTCCCCGAGTCAATGTATTTGGTCGTCGGAGAGGCCCAGAGGCCCAGATCGTCATCCAGGTGCCAGTCCATGTGGACCAGCACCCGCATGCCAAGTCCGCCAAATCCTGCTGCGAAATGACTAGAACGGAGCAACGAAATCAATAGTTTGGATCGCGGCGGCGTTTCTCTCTCCCGCTACCAAAATTCTCTTAAGAGAATCGTGACGTTACGCGAGCAGAGGCCCTTCTCTGCGTGCTCAGTGGGGGGCTTTCATTTTCGGTTAAGCCAACGATCGGCTTTGCCACGGCTCGCCTTCGCGAGGGTTCCGGTTCAGAGCGCAGTGTCAGGCATAATTTGGCAATCCCGACACCGGCCCGCTGCTCTCCCCCGAAGTAGCGGGCTTTGGTGCTTGCCGCTAGCTCGGCTTGCCGCCCAGTTCGCGGAAGACTTTACACCAAAATCGACAATCCGAGCTGCGACCCTCCAAATGGGCAGTCAATGCGCGGTACGCAACAGCAGTCGCCGCGTCCACCAGGAAGAGAAGATGTTGGCATGACCGCAACCTGTCGACCCGCGCGCGGGTCGTGGTCCAATTTAAGGCCGCAAGGTTCAACTTGTGCGAATTGTGTTCGCCCTGCCGCGATTAATCTTCGTCAAACGCGATCTGGCCTCGACCACGCGCCGTTGCGCGGCCCGTATTCTGTTGCAGAGAGCGATATTGATGCGGCGCCGCAAGTCTTCATCCAGCATCTCGTTCGCATTTTCGAGGGCAAGCTCCTCTCGGTTAAGCCGCTGTCGGGCTCGCGCCAGTTCCATATCCAAAAGTTCCATTATTCCGCGTCCATTGCGGTCCCTTCGATTGGTAAACCGCTTGTGATCGGCTTTGGTTCCCCGCTGTTCGTGAGGACCTGGACGGCCCTGGGCCTACTAGGCGCGACTTCGCCTCCTGCGCTCACTACTGCGGGCATTTCGCCGAGCAAGTCTAAGTTCAGCAAGGGTTGGTCTCCACCAGCCTCTGAAGCGTTCGGTCGGCCCGGCGGCTGACCGAGCAGGCCATGTGCTCACAAGTTCGGCCAGGGTTGCCGAACGCCACCTGCCCCAAACGAAGTCGCCGCTCGCAGGTGTGGCATGGGGATAGAAGGTGGCTGCGTCTGATAGCTCAACGAGTTCACCGGAAATTTCAGTGAAGACGACTATCCCGTACTGCACGGTTGCGACAGCACGGCCCAAGGTAGGCAGATCCTGAACTGGCAACGGATAGCGATGGCGCCGGCGTTCACCAGCCCGCTGTTGTGCGGCTCTATGGGCTTCCGTGTTTCTGGTGGCCGCAAGCCGCCGTTTCCTTTCCTCCGGTTCGGCGTATTGCGCAGCCTGTTCGATGTTTGGCCATCGACGCCGGAGCGCTTCATATGAGCGGAATGGAACTCGCCAGGCCCGCAACTCATCGTCCCAACTCGCCCACGGCACGGCACGCAGTTCTTCTAGCACCGTCCTGGAATAGGGCGTGCGAATGCGCAGGTCGTCCGCGATTTCCAGATACTGGCTCGATATTGGGTCGAAGGCGAAGGCATCTCGTCCCTTGCTATCGTCATGGGGCGCCCGCAACGCCGCCTCCTGCTCCAGCCAGCGGTCGATCCGGCGGGCCGCGGTCTTGCCGGGCACGAACCAGCTCTTGCGCTCGTCGCTCCATCTGGCACGCGGAAAAGCTTTCTGAAACCGCTCGACCGCCATTCGATCGTATGCAAAGCCGGCTTCGGCACCAATTGCATCCTGTTTGTGCGGCGCAGGACGAGCGTTGGAGTCCGTCATTGTAAATCAACCGAGTTCGCTGCATGGAACGCGGCGCCGGGCCAAAGGTTCATCAGCCCCTGGCAAGCGCGCAGGAATATGGCACCTGAACGAAGCCAATGCTTAAGACGTGTGCTGTGAAACTTTCCCCACGCTCGGCAGTTTAAGCAGGGTCCGAGAGGATCAAGGATGTCGAAATCAGACGAGAGAGCGGCTGAAGGCGAGCGGCCGAAAAAGGCTCGTTCGCGTCCCATAAAAGGCGAGGACGCAGAGGTGAGGCATGTCATCGAGACACATGATCTATCACCAGCGCAGGCGCGGGAGTTGATACGTCGCTATGGAAATGACTGGCGAAAGATTGACGAGGCCGCCAAGTCCTACAAAGACCACTGAGGATCAACAGCTAAGTCTTTCTTGCTCACCAAGAGTTTATTGAGACTCGGATGATCCGCATCGCAACCTTCAACTTGAACGGCGTGAACGGTCGCCTGCCCGTGCTCATCAAGTGGCTGGGTCAGACTGACTATGACATCGTGTGCCTTCAGGAATTGAAGACCTCGGACGAGAAATTTCCCGCCGAAGCCATCAGGAACGCAGGTTACGGCGCAATCTGGCACGGGCAAAAGTCCTACAATGGTGTGGCCATACTCGCCCGGGGGAGGGAGCCGGTGGAACGTCGACGCGGCCTGCCGGGCGATCCCGACGATACCCACAGTCGGTATATCGAGACCGAGGTGGATGGGATTGTGGTCGGCTGCCTCTATCTGCCCAACGGCAATCCAGCGCCCGGCCCGAAATTCGACTATAAGCTGCGCTGGTTCGACCGTCTGATCAGCTACGGCCAGCTACTGCTCAGGGAAGGTGCAACAAGCGTTCTTTGCGGCGACTACAATGTCGTGCCAACGCCCATCGATGCCGTGGCACCAAGACGTTGGCTAGGCGACGCAGTCTACTTTCCGGAGAGCCGACAAGCCTACGCTGAAATGCTTGGTAACGGCTGGATCGATGCCATTCGCCGTATCCATCCGGAGAAAGGCATCTACACCTATTGGAACTTCTCCTACCGGGGCGGTTATGATCGGAGTTCCGGCCTCCGGATGGACCATCTTCTCGTCAGCCCATCACTTGCCATCAGGCTGCGGGATGCCGGCGTCGACGCTGACTTGCGAGGTTGGGAAAAGCCGAGCGATCATGCGCCAGCCTGGATAGAACTTGACCTCTCCGGCCAGGTTGCGGGTCATGTCAATCGTGAGGCTGGATGATCGTCGCTCCCGGAAGCGAAGCATTTCTTTGACATCGCGGCGTGGACCACGGCCATCCGGCAAAAGGAACAAAGTGCGGGGCCGCTAGTTGAGATTTGTTGAGACCAGAGCGGAGGCGTCCTCACTGCTCTATCTGGCCCCCTACAATCCAGCGCGAGGATAGCCGTGGGTATTCTTGAGAGCGTGAAGAAGGCGGCCGAGTTGGCGACGGGTATTGGCCGACCGAGAACGCAAGAACTCGCCGAACTGGTGAGGTTGAAGAAACCACTCGAATTTCGGTTCAAGGACGATGGCCTCGTGCCGAACCATCCGTTCTGGCCATTTGTCGTCTATCGTGGCGCCGTGAAGCCGATGGAGCAATTCGACTTCGCGGCCGTGCTGGAAGAGCTTTTCGAGGCGAATGGCTGGCGTGACAGCTGGCGTGACGGCATCTATCACTACGTTCATTACCATTCCCGCATACACGAGGTGCTTGGGGTTGCGCGCGGTACCGGCAGGGTTCGGTTCGGAGGCAAAAGGGGCCGGGTATTATCCTTGAAGGCCGGCGACGTGGCCGTTCTACCGGCCGGCACCGGACACCAATGCCTCCGCGAAAGTGATGACTTCCTGGTGGTCGGTGCTTATCCGGCATCGGGCACTTATGACGAATGCACGACAGCCCAGGAACATGAGCGGGCATTGCGAACGATTCCCAGGGTTGCCCGTCCCCGGAAGGATCCGGTCTATGGGAGCAAAGGCCCGCTGCTGTCAGTATGGCCGAAATGACGACAAAGTGCGAACGTTGAGACGCGCGAGCGACGCTCCGCAGGCGCCGCGTTGACAATTTCCGGGCCAGCGGCCCTGCCGCGCATGCACATTCGTGATCTTGCACCCGCGGTTGCGGAAGTACTGCGTGCGCCTTTTGCATGTCACCGCACGGCGACCCAGGAACTAGAGCCCGGGTGACAACGTTTTGACGGCAGCAAACGCCGCCTTGATGTCTTCCGAGACGAGCGGCGTGCATTAGTCAGGCAAAAGGAGAGACTTACATGTTTCGCAATCTTTTAGCCACGACGGCGCTTGCGATGCTGACCGCCACGGGCGTTTATGCGCAGCAGGCGACGACGCCGAAACCCGCGCAGGCACCCGTTACGGAGGCGCCGGGTTCACGGGTAACGCGCGCTGATGGCAGCTTGGTAACCAACATCATCGGTGAAACAGTCTACAATGGAACGGGCGATGATGCCGAAAACATCGGCAAGGTTAGCGATGTGGTCTTTGACACGAATGGTCAGGCGAAGTCCGCCGTTATTGGCGTCGGTGGCTTCCTTGGGCTCGGCACCAAGGAAGTTGCTTTCGATTATGGCAAGCTTCAATGGGCCGAGAAGAACGGCGATCGTTGGCTCGTCGCCCAGACGACCAAGGATGAGCTGAAGGGCCAGCCAGACTTCGACCGTGTGGCTTTGGAGCCTGCCGCGGAGAACAAAACTCCGCCTTCGACGTCGACCGATACGACGCAGACCGTGCCGGCGGCTATGCCAGTTCTTGCGAGCGCCATCATAGGGAAAACCGTCTACAATGGCACCGGCAACGACGCCCAGAACATCGGCGATGTGAACGATATTGTTCTAGCCAAGGACGGCAAGGCGAAGTCGCTCATTCTCGGAGTCGGTGGCTTCCTCGGGATTGGCGAAAAGGACGTTGCCTACGATTTCGAGAAGGTACAGTGGGCTGAAAAGAACGGGTCGCGCTGGGTGGTCGCACAGACCACGAAGGAAGAGTTGGAGTCGCAGCCAGCTTTCGACCGCAAGGCCTATGACCCCGCGCCGGCGACCACCGCATCCAATGAAGTTGCGCCGGCCCCTACCGCTACGGTGCCGGCAGCGCCGTCCAGCGACTCCGCGCAGAAAGCGCCGGCGCCCGCCGACCAGACCACAACCGGGTCTATCGACAAATCGACGTTGACCGAAACGCCGATAGGACAGATTCGGGCCGAAGATTTCGTTGGAACGACCGTTTACGGGGCCAATGACGTCAATGTGGGCGAGATCGGCGACGTCGTGCTGAATGGCGACAAGACGGTCGATGCGGTCATCATCGACGTCGGTGGTTTTCTCGGTGTCGGCGAGAAAGAGGTGGCGGTCGGCATGGACAATCTCAAGTTCATGACCGACAAGAACGGCAGGCGTTACCTGTACACGACGTTCACAAAGGAGCAGCTCGAGGCTCAAGCGGCCTATGACAAAGGCACCTATGTGCAAAAACGCAGCGAACAGCGCATGATCTTGCGCTAACCCGTCAAAGCCCGCATCGGCAACGATGCGGGCTTTTTTGTCATATCAGAAGTTCGACAAAACCCGGCCGGGCAAGTCCCGCGAAGCAACCAAGGGTCTGGCGGCGCGTTGAGTTCGGGAACTTCATCGAGGGACAGAACCTTCAAGGGAGATGGCGAGATGGCCGACGACAAGAGCAAGCGGGATTTTCGCGATAGAGACAGGCTGGCGGGCGACGAGGAGTATGAGGTTGGTTATTTCGCCAGCAAGTTCGGCCTCACCATCCCGCAGGTCCGCGAACTTGTCGCCAAGCATGGGAATGACCGTGAAACACTTGAGCGCGAGGCAAGGGCGCTTGGCACGCGATAGCGCGAGACCAGCAGGCCAAGGCAGGTCGCTCCCGTTATGAATCGGATCGCCCGCGCCGGGTTGGCCGCGTGCATTTTTGGGAGGTTCTTCTGATGTCCGTCCAATGTCGCGTTTCGGTCGACGATAGCCAATTCATCGACAATGTTACATTTGAGGTGGTGCCACGTATCGGCGAGAGCATTTCAATGTCGCTCCACGGAGCCCACACCAATCTGCGCGTTTTGCGGGTATTGCACTTGCCCGAAGGTGAATCCCCCGACGGTTCACTCATTGTCCTGGAACTCACCAGCAAAATTCTCTGATCGTGTCAGGGGTCGAGGCTCGCGTTCGCGATTCAGATTGTCATCAACCTGCCGCTCTGCTTCCTGCTTGGCGAATCCCATACCGCTCCCGGATACGCCCAGCAGTGGGTCGCGATTGCCCGTCGATTCGATCAGGATCATCGTCAGTGAGGTCGCCTCATTGCTCCTTGGCTTTGATCATCCCATAGGTTCGAGCGGCGGTGAATTACCCGTGAGGCCAAGCCCGCCGCCAGCCGATGCGATCCAACCTTCAACGGGTCAGGACGAGAGCCTCCTCGTCGTCGCGCTGCTTGCCCCCGAACGCTGCTGCAACGCTCGCTATGAAGGCACCGATAGCCATCGACAATGCGCCTATAAGCGCGAAGGATGCAGTGGCTTTCCTTGCGGTATCGGCCGCCTGTTTGGCCTTGACCTTGGCGTCGTCGACCTTGGCGATCACCGCATCCACTCGGGTCTTCGCATCGGCGTCCGACAGGCCTGTGCGGGCGGCGACGAGTTGCGCCAGATAGGCCTTGTCTTCGGGCGATACCTCGCCATTTGCCGCCCCCGCTAACAAGATGCGCGTTGCCTGTTCCGTAGCGGTGGCGACGTTCTGTTCATTGGCGGGCGCTGCGGCAGGGTTCGCCGACCGGAATAGAGAATCTACAAAATAGCCAGTCCAGATGCCAGAAGATGGGGCATCCGTCCTGGCCGCATTGACGGCTGCCGTCGTTGCCCCCATCGCGGCGCCTGACGCCACGGAGGATGCAGCCTGCACACCCGTGCCCAGCGCCGCCGAAAGAGCCGAGCCGAGCACGCCGGCAACAAGCAACGTTGCCAGCGCCCACGCAAGGAAACCGTGTGCGGTGTCACGAAAATAGACCTCGTCGGTGTGGACATTTACCCACTTGGTGCGCAGCCGGCCGGTCAGATAGCCGCCTACGCCAGCTGATAGCCATTGAACGATGACAAGCCAGGCAGCCGCCGAAACCGCGAAGGTCGTGGTCGAAGCGCTCGATCCAGTCCAGGGCGAAACCATGGTCAGTCCTAGACCGGAGCCGACCAGCATCAGAATAACCGTCAGTGTCGAGGCCGCGAAAGCGCCCGCGACGATCGGCCCCCAGCTGACGGCCGATGAGGATGACTCAGTGACCGGCGTGATGTCTCTCGATGAAAGCACGGTTGCCATTTTCACCCCCTACCGCGCAAAAAGCATAATCAGAATGATGATTGGGATCGGAACCCCGAGCAACCAAAGCAAGATACCTCGGCCCATATCAACCTCCTTTAAGGTGCTGAGACGAAGTAACAATTCTCCATGAAGGCTTTCGTTCCAGAGCTACCGCATTATGTGGCAACTCTCCTGGAGTTCCCGATGCGGGACTGGTCAGGCACGGAACTTACTCGACTGGCGGCAAGCCGTGCGTTGTCGTGGAAGTTACCCTTCGATACGCGCGGAGTTTACCGCGCCTCCGTCGCGCCGCCTTTCGAGAGCCTTGGCTGAGCCTGTGATTGTTCTGGTGGGCAACAAGACTCAATCGTTTGGGAAAGTTTCGAGGACTTGAGGCTATTGAGGACCTTAGGCATGACAAAAAGCTGCCCGGCGCGCCATTGTTGGGATGTTCCGCCGTTGGCTGACATACGAATTTGAGAAGCGGCCAGAGGAACACAACAAGAGGGAACAGTTTCACGCTGGCTGGCGTTAGTTGGCGGGCGCAAGAAAAACCCGCCTGCCATGGTCGCCACTCCCCTGAGCTAACTCACAAGGCTTTCGGCCGTTTCGGAGCATCAAGATGCTGTCTGATCCGACCGTGCTGATTTTGATGGGCATTCGATCCTATGTCGCGGGCGGCCAACCTTCACAGTCCAGCGAGTTCGGCGCCCCAACGTCAGTCACGGAGAGGCTGAGCCGCGCGCGCCTCGATCAAGGTCTTTCGTGCTGCCGGGCCCGTCCAGCGGACCGTCAAGCGAGATCTGTCCAACCGTGAATAGCCCGAGCTCGCTGTATCTCCTGGCTCGGCGCAGGGTCATGTCGTCGATCAGCCCCTCGCGCACCGTATTGATCGGAGCATTGAGAACAGAATGGGGCATGCACCCCTCCCGCGCAGCGGGTTCATTCTTCGGCCCTTTCAAGACATTTGGATAGATGACAGCCATAATGGCGACAAGATAGCCACACGGAGCAACATCCAGTTAAAGCTGCGACCTTAGCCTGCTGGCAAGCCAGTCCGTCATCTTTTCGCGCAACGAACGCGCTTGCCATTCTTCCAGACTGATCTGCCTGGATCGCTGCAAATCCTGGTTGAACAAGTCGATTTGAGTCTTTGCGAAATCCTTGCCGTATACATTCAACGTGGCTTCGTCGTTCAGACGTAAGGAGCGCTCGTCCAAATTGACTGAACCAAAGCTCGACCAGACATCGTCAACGATCAAGAGTTTGGGATGGTACATGGTGGGCTGAAACTCAAATATCCGAACGCCGGCTTGGAGCAACGCGCCCCAGAAGTAGCGCGAGCCATGTCGAGTCAACGGCACGTCCGTTAGCGAATTGGGTACGAGGACATCAACGGATACGCCCCGATCCCTGGCCTCCAAGATCTGCTGAAGGGCGATGTCATCCGGCACGAAATACGCCATCCCGATACGCAAGTGGCCTTGAGCAGCAGCTATCGCTGTCAACATCATCAGTTCCACATCCTGCGAGCCATTCGGCTGCGAAGATAGGATCAGCTGCGCGTCAAGCTCTCCTGCTGGTTCGGGTGCAGGATAGAACTTCTCACCCTGCAAACTCTCCCCCGTGGTCTCGAGCCAGTTTTGCGCGAACGCTGCTTGGAAGGCTGGCACCGCCATTCCTTCAATTCGATAGTGCGTGTCGCGCCATTCATCCGGATTGCGTGCGTTTCCGCGCCAGTTGTCGGCGATGCCGACACCCCCGGTGAATGCGACGCGTCCATCCACGATCAGCAGCCTGCGGTGGGTCCGATTGTTGACCCGGTCAAGCGTGTACCAGTGGATGGGTCGATAACGCTCGAATGTCACGCCGGCTCTTGTCATGATCTGGATCAGGTCTTCATCGAACGGAAGACTGCCGACCCAGTCGACCAGAACCCGAACCTCAACGCCCTCTTTTGCTTTGGCCGCCAGGGACGTCGCGAACTCATAGCCGACAGCACCCGACCAGTAGATATAGGTTTCGATATCGATGGTTGAATGAGCCACTCGGATGGCTTGCAGCATCGAAGGAAAAATCTCGTCTCCGTTGACCAGGGTTTGCACGGCGTTGGAACTAAACAGCTGTCCTTGCGAGAAACTGCTCATCGTCTTGGCAAATTGGGGATCCGCAGAGTCAAAACGGTGAGGCACGATCGATCGCAAAACGCGCGGTTGGGGGGCGAGATTTATGACCAGGATCGTGAGCAAGCTGGTGGTGACAGCAATTGCCGCGTAGGTGAGCCCTGTGCGCAAACACCCAGACTTGCGAGCTTTCGCGCTTGCTGGCTGAGCCAGGAGACCGGAAGGCCGCACTTCAGTCACTCTTTTGCTTACGAACGTGGCTACCGGAGGCCATCAGCACAAAAGGTGCTGCGGTACGGGAAATCATCGCTCGAATTGGGGTGAGCATGCTCGCGATCGAAAATTGCTTTCTTCAAGAACTTACAACGGGCATCCAGGTTCCCTGGCATCGCCTCAGATCAGCAAGATCGAGAGAAGCCGGTATTTCCATCCGAAGATGGAGCAATAGAAGCTCGTGTGCGGCAACTACTGTCAGTAAGCTCAATGACAGCATTGGGCGACATGAAGTGGGCGACTGTCAAAATCAGGCGATGGGAGCAGACGAACCTAGGCGCTTAACCGACAAGCCTCGACTGTAGCGACAACATAGATTTGCCGTTGGTTTTTCTTGCGATTCATTCAGAGGACTTCTACCGCAAGCCCTGACCCGGATCAGCCATCGCGGCCGAGGCGCGCTTGCCCCCCATTGCATTGATGTGCGTCAATGCCGCCGTGTGCCTCGCAGATATCGTCAGCTAACGGCTATGAGTGCTCGCCCGCCGATCAGTCACAACGCCTTCCTCATCCGCAACAGTGGCACGCCCGCTCCGCCTCGGTTGTCGACGACTTCTTCAACCGCCTCAAAGCCGCAGGCCCGATAGAGCGGTTCGCCGGCCATTGTTGCCATAAGCTCGACACTTGTGAAGCCCTCGCCGCGGGCGGCATCCTCCACAGCGTGAGGATTAGACGCCCCACGCCTCGGCGAATGAAGCTGGGATGCGTATACATGGCACGCACGCGCGCAGCGTCTTTCGTCGGGTCAAGCAGCGCTGCATCGCGCCCGGGCGAACGGTCGCCGCCGTAGAGAGTTGCGCGCCGACTCCATCCGCCGCAACCGGCCAAGATGCCATTTTGCTCCACAATGAAATATGTTCCATCATCGACGAGTTGCGTATCGAGCCCCAGGATTGCTCGGCTCGAAATGATTTGCTCCTCTGTGAGGAACGGCTTTTGAAGCTCGCCGATGGCTGCATTCATCAGCACAGCCAGCGCCGGCATATCGGCACGTGTCGCCAATCGATGGTCTAGGCTGATCCTCGGCATCTCGGCAGGTCCAGTGCAAACCGCTATGAAGTTAGCACAGATCGTCAAGATGATGGGGAAAAGCTAAGGCATGGCCGGGGTCGAAGCCTCGCCCTTCACCGCCGCTCGCGCCGACGTTGGCCCGGAGCTTACCAATTTGAGGAACCCTCTGCCAGTTTCCCGGTTATGAAACCGAAGGGGCATTGCCGCCTGAGACAGGAGATGAGAATGAAACGGCTTCTTTTCGCATCAGTCATAATGGCGTTATCTACCGGCCTTGCCTTCGCGCAGTCGAGCGCCACAACCAGCGGATCGTCTGCGACAACGACGACCACCACAACGGTGCCAAGTGCCAGTGATCCGGCCCCTGACTCTACAACAACGAGCGGGACCAATCCAAACTCGGCGAAGGACTGCGCGCCTGGTCAACAGGCCGGCAGTGCGAAACAAGCGGCTCCCGGACAGCAGGACACTGACGCCAAAACAGCTGCCCCTGGCCAGATGAAGACCACGACCGAAGGGTGCTAAGCTCACCTCGTCAGCACAAATTAAAGGAGCTCGATCTATCGGCTGCAATGCGGATCGACCGGGCTCCTATACAGGGTTTCGAGAGAACACTTACTCCTGGCTAACGTCTTTGCAAGAGGGCAATGGGCGGATACGACTCGCGTGCCGGAGTAAGCCGGGGGGGCGCCAAATGACAAAAAACAACGGCAACGGATTGGGCGGACCGAGGCAGGCTGGCCGTAAGAAGCACCTCCCCAAGAGTACCTACGGCACGGCCCGTTGCGACTCACTCCCAAACTCAGTCGGCTATGAACGCCGCGTAGTCAAAAAGGTCGTGTTTGGCGCTGAGCGTCGGCTTTTGGACATTGAGTTAACGGCAGATTCTGGCCTTTGATTGACGGGGAATGCTTGATTGAAGGGACATCTGACTGCAAATCTTGTCGCATCGTCGCCGATCTGCGGTCGACCTGTCGAGAACCGGATGTGCGCGATCTCGGAGTAGGCAAGCAAGGCCGCAAAATCCATGCGAGGACACTTCTTACGATCCCCATCATGTTGTTGACTTATGGTGGGCTCCCAGCAATTGCGCCGTTCGCCTCACATGGGACGGTCGGTTCCGCGCTGTCCACCTAAAACCACCGTCGAAGAAATTGGCTTGGAACCCCGGTTCGATGGAACCTGTCGGCTTACCGCGGGTTGCTCAGCAACCCCTCGCAGAGCAAGCCCAAAGGAGGACCGCAATGGCGCGCAAAGCAGCTCCCCCCAATCCCAATGCCGCGACGATCCACGACCAAACCCTTGTTCGAGGGCAGGGTGGAGAGCTGCACCAGGTTGCGGAAGGTAACACAGACTATTTGACGACGGCTCAGGGAGGCCCGATCGCCGACGATCAGAATACGCTCAAGATCGGAGCGCGTGGTCCAACTCTCATTGAGGATTTCCACTTCCGCGAGAAGATCTTCCATTTCGACCACGAGCGCATTCCCGAGAGGGTCGTGCATGCCCGGGGCTACGGCGCCCACGGCTTTTTCGAGACTTACGACTCCCTCGCCAAATACACCCGTGCCGACATTTTCCAACGTGCTGGCGAAAAAACGCCAGCGTTTGTTCGCTTCTCGACGGTGGCAGGCAGCAAGGGCTCGTTCGACCTGGCCCGCGACGTACGCGGTTTCGCGGTGAAGCTATACACCAAGGAGGGCAACTGGGACATTGTCGGGAACAATATCCCGGTGTTCTTCATCCAGGATGCCATCAAGTTTCCCGACGTGATCCATTCGGTAAAGCCGGAGCCCGATCGGGATTTTCCACAGGCCCAGTCGGCACACGACACCTTTTGGGATTTCATCAGCCTGACGCCCGAATCCATGCACATGATCATGTGGGTGATGTCGGATCGGGCCATTCCGCGGTCGTTCCGTTTCATGCAGGGTTTCGGGGTCCATACCTTCCGGCTGGTCAACGCGGCCAACGAGTCCACTTTCGTGAAATTCATCTGGAAGCCGAAACTCGGCATGCAATCCGTGGTCTGGAACGAAGCGGTTAAAATCAATGGCGCCGATCCGGACTTTCACCGCAGGGATCTCTGGAATGCCATTCAAGCCGGCCAATTCCCGGAATGGGAGCTCTGTCTGCAACTTTTCGACCAGGAATTTGCCGACAGCTTCGATTTCGACATCCTCGACCCTACCAAGATCATACCGGAAGAGGTCCTGCCCCCGATACCCGTTGGCCGTCTGGTCCTCGACCGCATGCCGGATAACTTCTTCGCCGAGACCGAACAGGTCGCTTTCATGACCCAAAATGTCCCGCCGGGCATCGATTTCAGCAATGACCCGCTCCTGCAGGGTCGCAACTTCTCCTACCTAGACACCCAGCTGAAACGCCTCGGCGGTCCCAATTTTACCCATCTGCCGATTAATGCGCCGAAATGCCCGTTCCATCATTTTCAGCAGGATGGCCAAATGGCGATGCGCAATCCGGTCGGACGGGCGAACTACCAGCCGAACTCGTTTGGTGCGGGACCGCGCGAATCCCCCGAGCGTGGCTTTCACGCCTTCGCTGACGGCGAGGAGGGGCAAAAAGTGCGGGTGCGCCCTGAGAGCTTCGCTGACCACTACAGCCAGGCTGGCCAGTTCTTCAACAGCCAGACGCCTCCCGAGCAGCGCCACATCGCCCAAGCGCTGACCTTTGAGCTCAGCAAGGTGGAGACCCCGGCCATCCGGGAGCGAATGATCGCACACCTGTTGAACATTGACGACGGGTTGGCCGCGACAGTCGCCGACAAGCTCGGCATTACCGATTTGCCGAAGCCGGCGGACGCAACGGTGGCACCGAGAAAGGATCTGGAGCCATCGCCGGCCTTGAGCATCATCGAGAACGGCCCCGACAGTTTCGAGGGCCGCAAGGTCGGTGTACTGGTCAGCAATGGGGCCGACGCCGCTCTGTTCAAAGCCTTGCAAGCCGCGATCGAAGATGAAGGGGCGACCTTGGAAGTCATTGCCCTGAAGGTGGGCGGTGTGCAGGCTAGTGACGGCACCAAGATTATTGCGAAGCATATGATCGACGGCGGCTCGTCCGTACTGTTTGACGCAGTGGCTCTGCTGCTCACCGAAGAAGGCGCGGAATTGCTCACGGGAGAGGCGGCAGCACAGGATTTCGTTGCGGATGCCTATGCCCATTGCAAATTCATCGGGTTTACGCCCGGCGCGGTTCCTATTCTGGCCAAGGCGGGCGTCGATCCGGTAGCCGATGAAGGCCTCATTCCCTTGACAGATGGGAACACTGCCGGAACGTACGTGGAGGCGTGCCGCAAACTTCGGCTTTGGGCGCGGGAGGCGAGGGTCAAGTTATAGGAAAGGTTCATCCGACAGGCCACCCCCCGCCGAATGAGCTGGAGCGTTCCCTTTCGAACTGAAAGGAATGAGCAGTGGCTGACGAAGAAACCAGACGCCCGGTCATAACCCCGCAAGCCGTGCGGGCCTGGCGCGCGAGTGCGGAGTTACGGAGAGCCAAATCCGTGAGATCGTTTCATTGGTCGGGACGGACAGGGCATCGATCCTGCGCGAGGCCCGACTTCTTAAACAGGGCGGGGGTTGAGTCCGCGGCTTTGTATTTTTTCGACCAAACGACAGACTGGCAGGAGGATGCGCCAATGTCGAAAGCGAAAGAGACCCTGCGCAAGAAAGTCGAGAACGACGCCCAAGGGCAATATGTGCGTAGCGACCATGGTCGCGAAAACGATGGCGTGACGAGCGTCAAACCGCGCGTATTGCCGAGCCGCCCGACGCAAAATTCCGAGGCCGAGGGCTCTGAGGGCTGGCGGAAACGGGATTGACAGCTCTCTTCAGCCTAAAGAGCGGCGCTATGCGTCTAGTGGTTCAGTGCCGCGCTCGTCGTTGAACAGCGACGCCTCGACGAAAAATGCCGGGGCTTCGAGCGTCCAGAGCACATCGTTGGCGCCGTAGGTCAGCTCCGCGGTCCCACTTAATGCCCGCGGCGTAACGCGATTGAGCACGACGCTCCCAAAGCCATTGTTACCGATAGACTTGATCGCAGGGCCGTCTTGCTCCGCCCAGGTCAGTTTGAATGTCTGACTGTCTTGCCCACCAGCAATGCCCCATGTGACTGCGATGATGCCTCGGTTGCCGGACAACACTCCGTATTTGGCGGAGTTTGTGCACAGTTCATGGAACGCGATCCCGAGATATTGCACGGCGTGGGGACTGAGCGTGACGGGAGGACCTGCCATTGTGATCGCGTCTTCCCGACCGAAGGATTTGGCTTGAGCCAAGATCAGATCGGAGAGTGTGGCGCCTTTCCAGTCCGCCGAGATCAACAAATCGTGCGATCTCGACAGCGCCATGATGCGCTCCCGCACCTGTTTTTCGAACACGTCGGGGCTTTCCGAACGCTTGTTGGTCTCGCGAATCATTGAAAGGATCACCGAGTACTGGTTCTTCACCCGGTGATTGACTTCGCGCATCAGCATGCGGATGCGGTGTTCGCTCTCCTTGGCTGCGGTTATGTCGCGGGCGATTTTCGAAGCACCGACAATGCGGCCTGCGGCGTCGCGGACCGGCGAGATGGTGAGTGAGACCGGCACCAGTGTCCCGTTTTTGCGTTGGCGGATTGTCTCGTAGCTATCGAGCCGTTCGCCACGCCGGAGACGCTCGAGGATCCGTGGCTCCTCATCATGGTGGTCAGGCGGGATCAGCATGGTCACATGCCGCCCCACGGCTTCGGGGGGAGTGTAGCCGAACAGCCGCTCGGCGCCTTTGTTCCAGCTTTTGATGAACCCATCCAAATCCTTGCTCACAATCGCATCGAAGGACGATTCGACGATTGCTGAAAGGTGCTGGACGGCGTCCTCGCCTCTTTTGCGGTCGGTCAGGTCCAGCAACATATTGACGGCGCCGACCAAATTGCCGTGCTCGTCCCTCAGGGGAGTCGGAAATGGCAAGAACGGAAAGAAACTGCAATCGGGACGCTGCGCGATGGCCTCGACATTACGGACCGGACGATTTTCCTTGAGCGCGATTGCCATGGGGCATTGGTCGTGAGGCAACTCTTCGCCATCGACGGTGAACAGGCGGAAGGTGACACACCACTGATCCTGGCCAATCCTCGGTTCCCGGCCAGCAAGTTCGACCGCGGCCCTGTTACAGTAGGTGATGATGCCTCGTGCGTCGGTCGTGTAGACCGCGACCGGCAATGCATCCAGGATTTGGTGGAAGCGGTCCTCATTTTGGTTCACCGCCAATTCGGCGGATTTGAGCCGGGTCACGTCGACGGTGAAACAGCGCGAATGCACCAGTTGACCATTTTCGAAATGGCCGCTGGAACTGACTTCCACGTGCTTGATCGAGCCATCGCGTGCACGCAGTCTGGCCGGATATCGCTCGACGGCTTCGCCTCGCGCGAGACGGGCGAGGATGTCGTTGATGGCATGCTCATCAATGTGAAAGCTGGCGATGTCGCGACCGACGTAGTCAGGGGCTTCATAGCCTAAGAGGTTCAACTCGGCTTTGTTGGCATGGAGAATACGGCCGGCGCCGTCAACGATGTGCAGACCGATGCCGCCGTTCTCGAAAAAATCCTGATAATCGATTTCCGGAAGCCCAAATCCGTCCCCCGCCACAACTGCGCTTTCCATGAATCCGAAATCCCCTGTCGGCCACGCGGTGGCCTTGTGAAACGTCGACATCCCACAATGGTTCCGGGAGTGGTCCGCTTGCGCCAATCCACGGCAGGGCCCCGGTTCTCCATGCTGCAATAGAAATGGCCCCGGCAGACGCGCCGGGACCATTGAAAACCGTCTCAATTCAAGCCGCTTTCAATTCGGCCGCCCGGTCGTTCACGCCGGCTTCGCCCAGAGACGTCAGGGCCTTGTCTGTAGCTTTCTCCTCCTCGAGGGTCGCGCTGAGAAGTTGAACGATATCGTCCTTGCCAAGGGAGGTAGCCCATGCAATCAAAGTGCCGTAGCGCGCGATCTCGTAGTGCTCGACAGCCTGCGCGGCGCCAACGAGCCCGGCGTCAAGCGACGTCGAACCCTCATACTCCTCGAGAATTTCGGATCCCTCCTCGAGAATGCCGTCGATGGCGGGGCAGGTTTTCCCGCGCGCAGCCGCGCCGAGGATTTCGAAAACCTCCTCAAGCCGTTCCACCTGGCCCTCGGTTTCGGCACGATGCTTTTCGAAGGCTGCGGTGACCTGCCCGTCATCCGCGCCCTTGGCCATCTTCGGCAAGGCCTTCAGAATTTTTTTCTCGGCGTAGTAGAGATCCTTGAGACCGTCGAGGAACAGATCCTCAAGGCTCTTGGTCTTCGCACTTGCCTTCTTGGTGGTTGCCATCGCTGTGTGCTCCTTGTTGGCTTGTTTGAAATGACCCGTCGTGGGCATTTTCTAACTCGGAGAGAAGCCGGCAGTTCCCTTGCCAACCATTTAAATGGGTCGTCCATGACACTTCGGCGTGTCGCTTCGGCGTTTGGCCGTATCCGCGTTTTTCCAACTGGTCCGCAGCTAGCGCGAGGAGGGCGATGCCGATCTATGTGCTGCCTTTGCGGGCGTAAAAGCAGAACAAGGTCGGCGAGCCTTCAGGAACGCGGTCAATGCGTTGCGTCATCAACAAGCGTCAATGCAATCGGTCCCCGCAGGCGAATTTGTGAGCGCGGCGGAACCTTCCGATCGCAGCAGCTTTACTCAGATGAGAAGAAGAGCTGTCAACGCAGGCTGGATGCAAATACTCGCTGGTCGCGCATTTCAGCAGACCTCGGTTGCGAGACGAGCCTGATGTCGGCGTGGAAAGGGCACGCAATGGAGTTGTTATTTCTTCACGACCTCGCCTCGCTCCGAAGTGACGGACTCCACCCCGAACTTGTGCGTCTTTTCAGACAACGGGCCACTTTGTCGGCGTCAAGCGTTATGGAGTTGCACCCCGGTGGGTCACGCTGTTGCGGGCAGGCAGGTCCCAATCCTCCACGCATACCAAGTCGGCGGTTGCCCAGTGATGTGATACGATTTCCCAAGAAGCCGAAATCCACAGTCCGGGATCCCTGATGTCGGCACCCGAAACACAGGCTGGCCGGACGATCGTTGCGTGGCCATGCAGCTAACCCTGGGCATTGTCAAAAACGACGCCTATCGGCTTTGGCGCCCATGCCTGTTGTTATTCATGCTCGCTTTGGCCGCCTGTTCTTCATCCGACCACGTCGCCCAGCAATCAAAAATCGCGGCGTCGGCTTCGCGGACGGCAGCCATGGTCTTGGACGCCTGGGCCGCCGGGGCCGCCCCTTCAGATTATGCATCGGCCACATTGCAATCATCGGCCGAGACGCTTGCCGAGGCAGGTCGGCAGATGCAGGCTGACAATTCTCCTCCATCTTCCGAAAGTCGCGGTGTCATGGAGGCGATCGGCCAGCTGTCGGCTGCGGCAAGGCGCGCCCAGGCCGGGGTGGAGGCCGGCAACCCGCGGCAGGTGAGCCAGGCGCGGCAGGAACTCGCGACGGCCGCGACGGACCTCGCCGCCTTCTATGCCAGATCTGTCGCGCCCAAATCATGAAGAAGCTGTTGGAAATCTCTCTTGGCATCGTCACCAGCGTTGGCGGCTTCCTTGAGGTTGGATCGATGGCGACAGCCGCGCAAGCCGGGGCGACTTTCGGCTTCCGGCTGGTCTGGGCAATCCTCCTTGGCACCATCTGCATCATCTTCCTGGTCGAGATGGCTGGCCGGTTCGCTGCCGTCAGCGGCCACACGATCACGGACGGGATCCGAGAGAGGTTCGGCTTCAATGCCTTCCTGTGGCCCTTGCTGGCCATTTTGCTGGTCAACTTCATGGTGATGTCGGCAGAAATCGGCGGCGTTTCCATCGCTGCGGAACTTGCGACAGGGATAGGCTTTCAATGGTGGGCCCTGCCAGTGGCGTTCCTGGCGTGGCTGTTTCTATGGAAAGGCACCTTCGGTTTTATCGAGAAGGGCGTGGCGATTCTCGGTCTCGTCACGCTCTGCTTCGTGGTCGCGGCGGTGATGCTGAAGCCAGATTGGAAACAGGTCGCTGCCGGGGCGGTGCCCGGTCTGCCGGAGCATGACGCGGCAAGCTACTGGTTTATGGCTGTCAGCATTCTGGGCGCGTCGATATCGCCCTACCTTTTCATGTTCTATTCCTCGGGCGCCGTCGAGGACCACTGGGACAAAACCTATCTCGGCACCAACCGCGCCATTGCGGGCCTCGGCATGAGCTTCGGCGGCACCATCTCGCTCGGGGTGCTGATCGTGGCCGCTCTTGTGCTCGGCGCGCACGGCATCAACCAGGTCAACAACTATCACCAACTGCCGCTGATGCTGATCCCGATATTCGGGTTCTGGGGCTTTGTCCTGTTTGTAGCTTCGCTTGCCATAGCGTGCTTCGGCGCGGCGCTCGAAATCGGCCTGCAGCAGGCGTATCTCGTCGCACAAGGCTTTGGATGGACGTGGGGCGAGGACCTGAAACCCCGCAGTGATCCTGCCTTCTGCGGTGTCTATACGCTCTCATTACTGGTGGCAGCCATCCCGATCGCGCTCGGCCTCGACCCGCTGAAGCTTACCATCTTCTCCATGGCCGTGACGGCGGCCAGCCTGCCTTTGACCGTGGTCCCGTTCCTCTTTCTGCTCAACGATGAGCGCTATGTCGGCGAGCACCGCAATGGCATGATTTCGAACGCCGCGGTGATCTTCATCGTCGCGCTTGGCTTCGTCCTTGCCGTGGTGAGCATTCCCTTGCAGATTTTGGGAGGTTCATGATGGATGTGCTGCGCGATCTGCTGGACAAACAGGTCCTTGACCGCCAGCGGGTCAAGATCGGCAAGGTGGACGGATTGGTGGCCGAGTTGAGGCAAGGCAAGCCGCCCAGGATCGTCGCGGTCGAGCTCGGGTCGATCACGCTGGCGCGGCGTCTTGGTTCGCGGCCGGGACGCTGGATGGCATGGCTTGCGGCAAGGTTTGGCGGCGAACGCCATGCCGAGCCGCACCGCATAGCGTGGAACAAGGTGCGCGATATCGGCGTCGACATCGAAGTCGACATCGACGTGCACCGGACAGCAATCTTCGATTGGCAAGACTGGCTGCGCAACCACGTCATCGGCCGCATCCCGGGAGCCTGACATGGACACCGTCAATCTTGAACATCTCGCTGGTCGACGGGTGCTCTCGCTGCGCGGCAAAAGCGTCGGTCACATAGAAGAGATGCGAGCAGAACGGCACGGTGACGATATGGTCGTCACCGAATTCCACGTCGGCATTTTCGCCGCTTTCGAGCGCCTCTCCGCCTTGGCGATCGGCACCGCGGTCCTCGATTTCTTTCACCTGCGTCACCGCGATTGCCTCTACCGCATCCCCTGGGACCAGATCGACATCTCCGACCCACTCAGGCCTCGGTTGCGATGCACCCTTGAGCAACTTTCTCACATGAAAGGTGGATTTGAAGGCAAGCGCGAGGCGGGGCCGCCCAAGAGCTCGGGGATCGTCACGCGGAGCACCGCGGGGAAATTTGCTCTTGCGGTTTTCCTGTGTGCAGGGGCCGTCGCCGCGGTTTTGTGGTACATGACCGCGGCGAGGCCTCTGTTTAAGGATCAGGATCGGCAATTTGAAGGCCGGGGCGATCTCGCGCGCGGCAAGCTCGTCTTCGCTGCAGGTGATTGTGCGTCCTGTCACGCGACACCAGGACAGCCCGACCGGCTGAGGCTTGGCGGCGGTATGGCGCTCGCTTCACCATTCGGCACCTTTCGGCCTCCCAACATTTCTTCCGATGCGGTGGATGGTATTGGCGCATGGACTGTCACCGACTTGGCGAACGCCTTGATCAGCGGCGTGTCGCCCAAGCGTGATCACTATTATCCCACTTTTCCCTACACGAGCTTTACCAGCATGACGCCTGACGACGTGAAGGATCTCTACGCGTATCTCAAGACACTTCCGAAGGTGTCTGGTCGTGCACCCCCGCATGACCCTGCGCTGCTGTTCGGCATCCGACGGTCCGTGGGGATTTGGAAACTGCTGTTTTTTCGCCAACGATCAACCGCTGCCCGCCTCGACCGAGATATTGTGCATGATCGTGGCGCTTATCTCGTCGAGACCATCTCGCACTGCGCTGAGTGCCATTCTACCCGCAACGCCTTTGGCGCAATCAAACCGGACACTCGCTTTGCCGGTGGCATCGATCCCCAAGGCACGGGATTTGTGCCGAACATCACGCAGGACAGAATGCGCGGATGGACCGAGAACGACATCGCCACGATGCTTAAAACGGGGGAGACGCCGAACCACGGACGTGTGGGATCCTCCATGGCCGATGTGGTGACAAATACGGCAATGCTGCCTGACAGTGATCGCCAGGCGATCGCGCGCTACATCAAAGGTCTGCCGCCGATAGCCACGCCGCGGCCTTGAAGCGGTGTTCCGTCCGGGATTGCGTCAAGGCAAATATCGGGGTCTCATTGGGCGTAGAGATAGGCGGCAAGGTCTTTGGCTTCCTCTGGCGAAATGCCGGTCGCAGGCATCGCGGTCCGCGGCGAAAAGCTTCGGGGCGAAACGATCCATGTGACAAGGTTGTCGGAATTGTTTTCCAGCACGCCCGCTATGTACACACGCTTCGAAAGCCCGGTCAGCGGCCCACCGGTCTGGCCGTCAGCTCCCGGTATGCCGGGAATGGTGTGGCAACCGGAGCAGCCATACCGGCGAAAGATTGCTGGAGCCCGATCAGGGTCGCCGCCGGTGATTGTTTTGGCCACCACCGCTCTGGTGTGGTTGTCGCGCGCGACGTTGACCGCGACGAAAGCGGCCGATGCCGCGACGAGGACAATACCCATCAAGGTCGCACGGCCCGTGGGAGAGGTAGGCAGGTCAGGCATTTTGTGCCCGTCTTTCGCTCGCGCCGCGAATCCAGAGCGCCAGCATCGTCATTGCCGCCGCCGCATAGATCGTGCCGGCAGGCACCCACATGATGATGCCCGCCATCTGCTGATCTTCCAGGGGTGCTAACCCCCAGGCCATCGCGGGCCGGGTCTGCGCCACGTAGAGCACGCGTGGAGCGAGCGCCATCAAAGCACCCAAAACGCTGGTGTGGATCATGGTTGCGAACACATGCCAAGCTGAGGTGCCGTAATCGCTTCGCCAAACAATTGCCCACCAGAACAATATCGCTGTCGCCAAGAAGCTGAGATGCTGGAGGCGGTGCAATGCCGTGTCGTTCACGGCCGCGTCGAACAACACCGGGACGTGCCAGGCCCAGATGGCCAAGCCATGAATGATGGTCGCGTTTGTGGCACATGTACACCAGTCCCATGGCCCGCATATCAGAGGCGAACGCATCAGCGACCCAGCGATGCGACGGGCTTTCCCAGGTAGGCCCCAGAGCAGGATGCCAGCCGGGCGTGCCAGCACGATCAAGGGCGCCGCCACAGCCATGACGATCTCGTGCTCAATCATATGAAAGGTAAAAAGATGCTCGCCTAGCCAGTGAAGCGGCGAGAGCAGCGCGCACCCCAATGTCAGCATGCCGAAGCAGTACGGCAAGGCGCGGACGAGCAAGCCGCCCGGCCTTCGGCTTCGCGATGCCAGCCTTATGATGCCTAACCCATACAGGGCGGCAAGGATGGCAAATGGTCCTGCGATCCACGGATCAAAGGTCCAGGGATAGCCCGCAGGATATACATCGTCGCCGTGTGCCATCGCCGGGCTAGCAACCATAAACGAGATCAGTGTGCAGATCAGCGTTGGCATGGGTCCAGCAGCACCGTGGCCGCCCCCTGCAATGACAGCGCAAAAACAAACGCTAGCGCGATCAGAAAGCCGGCATCGGCGATGAACCGTTCGGACTTGGCCGTTCCCGTTGAAAGCGCTCGTGACACCATGACGCCAGCAACCGAAACGAGGAGGAGGATGCCGCAAGAGATTGCGGTCCACAGGCCATTCCGTTGGCAATCGGTGTAGGGCGTGACCTGTCCAAGCTGGGTGTTAAGGGCCCAGGCTAGGGGCGGCACCACAAGGCCTGTGTATTTCAGCCAACGGATCGTCATAGCCGTGGAACCCAATAGAGACAGGCATACATTGGCAACCACGTCGCCACCACAAAGTTCCAGTACATCGTGTTGTCGCTGACGTCTCCGAAGCGTCGCGCGTTGTCGCCATGCCGCGAAAACATCAGGCAAGTCAGCACCAGCGTCTCGACCAGATCGGTCAGAATATGCGTCGTGTGCAGGCCGAGCATGACCCACACGATCGAGCCGTAGGCGTTTTGGTCCCACTTGATATGCATAGCGGGAAACTCGAAGGCACGCAGGATAAGCGGCGCCATGCCGAGCAGCGACATGACGATCAGGCCGATACGAACCTTCAGCAAGTCCTGGTTACGTGCCCAGCGGGCGAGGACGATGTTGGGAACAAGGCTTGCCACCAAGAGAGCTGTCAGGGTCGTTCCGGCAAGTAGATCAGGAGGTGGGGCATCCAGGGGCCAACGCTGGGCCAAGCTCATGAGATAGAGATAGACAACGATCGAAAGCGCAAAGCCCGTGCCTTCGATGAGCATGAAGGCAAGCGTTCCCCACCAGGACACACTCGCGGTGCCGAGGCCGTGCGGCGGAAGGTCCGTCAGGTCGAGCGTGGTGCCTTCTTTCATGACTCGTCCTCCGGCACGCCCTTTGGCCAGAACCAGCCGATGAGTGCGATCGCCACCGGGATCGAGCCCCAGACGACTGCCCAGGGGGTGAATATTGACCAGATCAGCGTCGCGGTGGTGGCAAGTGCTGCCCATAGTGGCCAGATCGAATCCCCCGACGACGATTCTCGCGCTTCCGGAATCGCTTCGACGACGCTGCTGACCAACAGTTCACGACGGTCGACACGCAGGCCTGCGGCAACGGGGAGGTCATCTGAGTGGTCTGATAAAGGTTCGAGACTGCCGACCACCGGCAGCCGGGCGAAATTGTACGGCGGCGGCGGCGAAGAGGTCGCCCATTCGAGCGTCGAGGCCCCCCAGGGATTGGATGGCGCGGCGGCACCTGACCTGGCACTGCGTATCGCATCGACGAAAAACAGCAGGAAACCGAGAGCGAGAATGATCGCGCTGAGGCTGATGAACATATTCAGGGCGGACCATGGCATCTCAGGCTGGTAGGTATAGATGCGGCGCGGCATGCCGCGCAGACCAAGAATATGCATGGGGAAAAAGGTCAGGTTGAAGCCGGCAAAGATCAGACCGAAGACCCAGCGCCCGAGTGTCTCGCTCATCATGCGGCCCGTGAGTTTAGGGAACCAGTAATAGGCCGCGCCAAGCAAAGGAAAAACCGCGCCGCCGATCAGGACATAGTGGAAGTGGGCGACGACGAAATAGGTGTCGTGGACTTGTGTGTCGAACGGGACCGACGCCACCATAACGCCGGTCAGGCCGCCAATGACGAAAGTAACCACGAAGCCGATGACGAACAAAAACGGTGTCTTGAAGATCGGCCTGCCTGCCCACATCGTCGCCAGCCAGCAGAATATCTGCAGTCCCGCCGGGACCGCGATCGCCATGCTCGAGGCGGTGAAGAAACTCTGTCCAAGCCGGGGAAGGCCTGCGACGAACATATGATGGACCCAAAGTCCAAACGCCAGAACGCCCGTGGCGATGATGGCCATCACCATGGCCAGATAGCCGAACACGGGCCGCCGCGTGAATGTCGCGACGATGCTCGATACCATCCCCACCGCCGGCAGAAAGATGATGTAAACCTCAGGGTGTCCGAAGAACCAGAACAGGTGCTGCCACAGCAGCACATCGCCGCCTTCGGCGGGATTGAAGAAATGCGTCTCGACCAGCCGGTCGAGAATAAGGGACGTGGAGGCAATCACGATCGCCGGCATCGCCAGGATGACAAGAAACGACGTGACCAGCATCGACCATACGAACAAGGGGATCCGGTCGAGAGACATTCCCGGGGCGCGTTGCTTGAAGACCGTAACGACGATTTCGACGGCCACGGCGAGTGCTGAAACCTCGGTGAACGTGATCATCTGCGCCCAGATGTCAGCTCGCTTTCCCGCCGCATACTGGGGCCCGGACAGCGGAACATAGGCGAACCAGCCGATATCCGGTCCAGCATCGAGCACAAAGGCGAGCCACAACAGCAAGCCGCCGGCGAGATAGATCCAGTAGGAGAACGCATTGAGCCGCGGGAAAGCGATGTTGCGCGTTCCCACCATCAACGGCACGAGGTAGACGGCCATCGCCTGCATGACGGGCACGGCAAAAAGGAACATCATGTTCGTGCCGTGCATGGTGAAAATCTGGTTGTAACGATCGGGTCCGATGAGGCGGGCTTCGGGTTGCGCCAGTTGCAGCCGCATCAGCAGGGACAAGAACCCGCCCAGCGCCAGGAAGACAAAGGCCGTGGTGATGTAGCGCCGGCCGATAATTTTGTGGTCGACGGTCGATAGAATACCCCAAAGGCCCGGCGGTGTTGACCAGACCGATGCAAGGCGGCGATCGAGTTCAGCATCGTTGAAGGCGGTGTCGCGCGAGTTGCTGCCATCTCTGCCCGTCATTTCAGGCTCTCCATGTAGGCGGAGATATTCTGCAGCTCGGCGCTGGTTAGCGGGACCACCGGCATGTTGTTTCCGGGCTTGAGCGTTTGCGGATCGGCAATCCAGGCAGCGAGCGAACCGCGCGTGGTTTCCACAAGCCCGGCGGCGATCGTCCGCCGGCCGCCGATATGCGTAAGATCCGGTCCGGTCGTGCCATTGGCGGGTGTGCCCCGGACCGTGTGGCAGGCAGCACAGGGCTTTGCCAGAAAGGCCGCTCGTCCTGCAGCGGCGTCCGGATCGGCCGGCGTCATCGCATCACCACGCTGCGAAGCCGCCCAACGGTCATAGTCCGCTGGCGCCTCGGCGACGACCATGATCGCCATATGGCTATGCTGCAGGCCGCAGAACTCGGCGCATTGCCCCCGGTAGACGCCTGGCTTTTCGGCTCGCAGCAGCACACTGTTGGAACGACCCGGAACAAGATCCTGCTTTCCGGCAAGGCTGGGCACCCAGAACGAATGAATGACATCGAGGCTTTCAAGCCGAAGATGAACATCCGTCCTGATGGGAATGTGAATTTCGTTGGCAGTCTGAAATCCGGGCGCTGCGCCGGCGCCGGCATAAAAGACGTGCCACCACCATTGCTGTCCCCGCACAGTGATCGTAAGGGCGGCGCTTTCCGGGACGCCAATATTGCGGGTGGTGTAGAAACTCGCGATCGTCACGCCGGCGATGATGGCTACGGTGGCCGCGACCGCGGCAACCACCGTCATTGTCAGCCGTGCCTCGTGTTTCGCGTTGTCCGCTCCGGCGCGGCGGCCCCTTAGAAGCGCCACGCCAAGCGTGGCCATCACCAGCACCCAGACCACCGTGCAAATGGCGATAATGCCGATGATCAGGTGCTCCACATGCATCGCGGGAGCGCCGTGCGGATCAAGTGCCGACTGATTGCCGCTGCAGCCCGACGCGAGGGCGGCAATCAGAAGGGCGCTGACGGCTCTCAAGGCGATGGTCCCGGCTCTGGGCCGACCGGTCCTTCGTCGAACAGGATTATCGCCGGGCCGCGATTTTCGGCCGGGCGGGTGTGTTTATCATCATTGCGACTGGGCGCGGCTATCTTCGGCGTGTAGGAACCGATTGTCTGAACATATCCTGCGAGCTGCCAGATCTGCTCGATTGTCATTCGGCCGTGAAATGCGGGCATGCCGTGCGGGCGGCCGTCCCGGATGGAAGCGACGATGGAAACCATCTCGGGCCCGTAAAGCCACCAGCCGTCAACCAAGCTGGGCCCGGCTCCGCCGCGACCATCACCATGGCATGCCGCGCAACCGAACCAGGCGTAGAGGCGCTTACCCTGGCTCAGATTGTAAGCGTCCGTTTCATACGGCTTGCCAAGCGCAAAATAACTCTGGGGCGGGGTTCCGCTGATGCCGTTGGGCATGGGACGGAACCGGTCGAGGTCGGCGGCAGCCGGCGGATCGAGGCGAAGCTCTCTCGGTTGCCGCAGCCAACCGAGCAGACCGCCCACGCCAACGAGAAGCAGAAGCGCGCCCGCCGCCAGCGCCGACGTCGGATTTGCGACGGTCCTTTCTGTCAAGCGGTTCTCTGCCCCCATGGGATCAATCATCTGGAGTTAAGCGAGATCGGCTAAGGCGGACTGGCAAAAGCTTGTATGACGGCGTCTTCGACTTCGGGTCGTGATGGGCCAATGGAAAGAGCGGGTTGGTTTCGGGAAAATACGCCGCGCAGCAGCCCTGTGCGATGTTGTAGGGAACGATCCTCAGGCCGGTGACCTTGCGGACGAAATTGTCGTCGATGGCGGTGGTCACATCAACGAATTCGCCATCTGCGAAGCCCAGCCGGTCGATGTCTTCCCCATTCATGAACACAATCCGGCGCGTTTCTTCAACGCCGCGAAAACGGTCGCTGTAGCCATAGATCGTGGTGTTGAACTGATCGTTTGATCGCAGCGTCGCAAGGTGCAGAACATCGGTTCTGCCAGACGTGGAAAATTCGGGAAAGAGTTTGCCTGGTGTAATGAAATTCGCTTTCCCGCTTTGGGTCACCCATTTTCGCTCGCGTGCCGGCAGCGGCCGGGCAAACCCGCCAGGCTTGAAAAGCCGCTTGTTGAAATCCTTGAAGGTTTCCGGGTACGTCCGCTCGATGGCGTCGCGGATTTCCGCATAGTTGCCGACCCAGGCGTCCCATGGAGCCTTGGTCCTCCCAAGCGTGGCCTTGGCGATGCCGGCGACGATCGCGGGCTCCGACAGAAGGGTTGGACTTGCGGGCTTTGCTCTTCCGCGAGAACCATGAAAGTGGGCAATTGAGCTTTCCATCGACACGGCCTGCGGACCAGTCGCCTGCTCGTCCACCTCGATACGGCCGAGGCAAGGCAGGAGATAGGCGATCTCGCCGTGCAAGACATGACTGCGGTTGAGCTTGGTCGCGATCTGCACGCTCAGACGCAGTGCGCGCCATCCCTCTTCCATGGCGGTGGTCTCAGGCACCGCTTTCAGGAAATTGCCGCCAAGGCTGATAAAGGCACGGGATTGGCCGTTCATGATTGCTTCGCATGTCTCGACTGTCGAGCGGCCTGTCCAGCGCGGCGGTTCAAATCCATAAAGCTCGGACAATTTGTCCAGCGGTGCTAGCCCCGGCTTTTCCGTTATTCCGACGGTGCGCTGTCCCTGAACGTTGGAATGGCCGCGGACGGCGCAGATATTGGCTCCAGGCTTGCCGATGTTGCCGCGCAGCAGCGCGAGATTGCAAACCATATGGACGTTCTGGACGCCCATGAGGTGCTGCGTCAGGCCCATGCCATACACCATCAGCACGGCATCGGATTTGGCGTAGATGGTCGCGGCCTGCTTCATCTGATCGCGGCTCAGTCCTGACACCCGCTCCAGCTCATCCCACTGGTGGGCTCGTGCGGCTAGAGCAAATTCCTCGTATCCGGCGGTATGCTCCTTGATGAAATCATGATCGAGCACGTGCTTCTTATCGGCCGAGGCCATTGAGGCCGCGAATGCGACCATTGCCGCATCGTCAGGATCCTTCGGCTTGCCGTCCTCTCCTGCTACCCGACTGGCGCCTGATGCCTTGAGGGCATCGTCGGCTTCGATGAGCGCCTTGCAGACGCCGAACAGAGCGGCGATATCGCCGCCATTTTTGACCTGATAATATTCCGACGAAATCTTCGTCTCTTGGCCGGTCAGCATCTGAACCGGCGACTGCGGATTGATGAAGCGCTCCAAGCCGCGTTCGCGCAGCAAGTTGAAGGTGACGATCTTCACGCCGCGGTCGACAGCGTCCTGGAGGTCGTGCAGCAGGCGCGGGGAGCACGTTCCCACGTTTTGGGCGATGTAGAAAATGCAGTCGGTGTTTTCGAAGTCCGACAAAATTGCTGTGCCGACAGAGGCGCCGATACTTTCCGGAAGTGCCACCGACGAGCTTTCGTGGCACATGTTGGAACTGTCCGGTAAATTGTTGCTGCCATACATGCGGGCAAACAACTGATACATGTAGCTCGCCTCAAGAGATGCGCGGCCCGAGGTGTAAAGGTCGACCTGGTGAGGATCGAGCGCGCCCAGCTCCCTGCCGATCTCGTCGAAAGCTTCTGCCCACGCCACCGGAACATACTTGTCGCTGATCGCATCCCAGCGCATGGGATGGGTCAACCGGCCCTGTTCCTCCAAGTCATGATCTGGCCAGAATTCCAGCTTGCTGAGTGTGTGTCTTTCGAAGAACGCGGGGTCGGCCCGTCGGGACGTGATTTCCCAAGCCGTCGCCTTTGCTCCGCTTTCGCAGAATTCGAGCGGATGCGGTTGAGCAGGTTTTGCCCAGGCACAACTGACGCACATATATCCGTCGGGCTTATTCTGGATCGAAAGCAGCTTTGGGGCTTTCAAAGGGACGTGCTCTCTCGCGATGATCGCGGCCACGGATTTAGCTGAGCCCCAGCCGCCGACCGGTCCGCCGTACGGTTTGATTGTGGCCGACCTTGTTTTCGATGTCATTTCTGCCTCGTTTGCATAAAGCGAGGCCGGAGCTGGTCTCACCCATATCGACGCGATGCCCGCCGGCAAGTGAAGCGACATTCGAGAACATACTGGCAATATCCAGGTCACTGATCAGTCTGCCGAGGCTGGATACTAGAACTTGGAATCTGGCGCCTGGTTCCACGCAGGGTGGCTTGGTTGAGGTCGCCTCTTGGCCATCGGCACGACCAGATTTGCCCTGTGGCGAATGTGCACTGCAGTGGCACAAGTGCGTCTGCGTTCTGAACGGAGGAAGCCTGATCCCGAGCCTGCGCGCCCATTATGCGGATGTGCTTCCCTCCTAATGATTGGTCTAAGCCAGACCGAGCTTGCTCAGCGCGCCAGAATCTCGGCACCAACGCTTCGCAGAATGGAAGCGTCCACAGGCCAAGCCTCCGGCTGCGTTAACAACGTTATCGCCGTCAGGCAGGCACTGGAATTGGCTGGCGTGATCTTCCTGGCAGAGGGTGAGACGACCGCCGGCGGGCCGGGCGTTAGGCTGCGTACTTAAGCTCAAGTCAAGCGGAAGGCGAAGGCTTAGCGGACGACCTCATCCTGCCACATGACGCGGCGTCAAGACTCAGCTATGTCTTGAGGCGCGGCGGACCTGATTGGACCGTCTGGCCGGCGCCAATTCAGCAACCTCCCTCTTGAGTGACGCCGGCCTTCTTCCTCCTGCTTAGATCGTCGGCTCG
>NZ_JAMYLL010000033.1:0-61420 GCF_040318045.1 Mesorhizobium sp. M1338
GCAACCATCCGGGCCACGATGAAGAGCCGATCGCGATCTTGCTTCTCCTTAACCCCACGGGTTCGGGTGGCCCGCGATCCGACGAGGGGCGCAACCGGCCGGGGGGCCACCGGGCCTTTGGCGTCCCTTACGAGACGACCACTTCATACAACGTCGCTTATGCAAGGTGGCCGAGCGAAGCTCGGTCGGATGAGGGGTGGTCCAGCTTGGCGCCATGTTCCGGCTCTGCTACTTCCAGTTCTTGCGCCGCTCGATCTCGGCCTCGGACGGCTTCTCCGTCGCAAACGACCCGACCTTGATTTCGCCCGCGCGCTCGTAGGTCGCCATGATGACGCCGGTGCTGGAGACCTGCGACTTGGCAAGCCTGAAGGCGGCCGGCATCGCGTCATCGCCGAACAGCCGCTTGCCCTTGCCCAGCAATAGCGGGAAGATCATCAGCCTGATCTCGTCGATCAGCCCGTTGGCGAGCAAGGTCTGGATCAGATTGGCCGATCCCTGGATGAGCAGGTCGGGTCCATCCTCCTGCTTGAGGCGGCGCAACGTCGCGACGATATCCGGCCCAAGCGATTGCGTGTTCCGCCAGGTGAGCGAATCCGGCCGATGCGTCGCCACATATTTGGTCGCGGGGTTGAAGGCATCCGCGATCGAATCTTTCTGATACGGCCAGTACGCGGCGAAGATGTCGTAGGTTCTGCGGCCGAGCAGCAGGGCGAAGGGTTTGGAGAATAATTCATCTATTGCCGCGCCCGCCACGTCGTCGAAGTAATGGAACGTCCAGCCGCCGAACTTGAAGCCGCCGACAGGATCCTCTTCCGGACCGCCCGGTGCCTGCATGACGCCGTCGAGGCTGACGAATGTCGCGGCGATGATCTTTCTCATTCCAATGCTCCCTTTAACTCAATCCACGCCGTCGCGGCGGGACTTCAGCCCAAGGACGGGCGAGCGCTAATCGGTCCGACAGGACATGTGAAAATTTTGGCAGACCACCGTCATTTGCGCGGTCCGGCGTCGAGATTTTTCGATGAGAACCAGACATCGCCGAAGATCGCGGTGGCAGTGCGGTCCGGCGTTTTGTCCCGCACCAGCCAGATCGAGCGGCTGCGCGCGGCCTGCTCGCGCGTCGGGATCGTCGCCGCGGGGCCCGCAACCGAGGCGCCGACACAGGGAATGAACCACGATCGCATAAACGGATCGCAAGCGAAGCCCTTTTCGGTGCGGGTCACCATCACCGCCAGAGGGACACGCTCGGCCGGGCGCCAGGGAAAGATCATGCGGCCGCCTGGGCGCAGCGCCTTCAGCCATCCGGCTGGCGGGGCGACGACGCCGGCATTGACATAGATGATGTCGGACGACGGCAAGGGCATCGTCACCGCATTGCCATGGACGACGGTTACATTGCCATAGGCTTCGAGATTTCGTTGCGCGAGGTTGGCTAGATTTTCATCGAGTTCGAAAGCGGTGGCGGTGCCGCCTGGTGAAACCAGCCTGGCCAGCACAGCGGTGTAGTAGCCGGTGCCGGCGCCGATATGGCAAACGGCTTCGCCGGGTCTCGGTGCAAGCTTTCCGATCCACATGGCGTGCAGGAACGGCTCGCCATTGTTGATGCCCTTGTCGTCGTCGAGCGCCACCAGCACGTTTTGGTAGATGTGGGCCGGATCGGCGCTCGGCGTCGTGATCTTGCCGTTACCGGCGATGATCGTCCACGGCCCGGGACCGAGAAACGTTTCGCGCGGCACCTCGGTGAAAACCGCCTCCAGGCGCGGGTCGGGCGAGCCGGCATTGGCGGCCATCAGCCGCGCGTAGAACTTCCTGATGTCTTCGATCCGCGTCATGATGCCGGAGAAGATAGCGCGGATCGCCGATTTGTCGCTGGACTACCCTTTGCGCGGAGCTGGTATTCGATGTCCCGGCGAGGCGGAAGCTCAGCCGATCCCGAACATGGTATCGTAGAGCAGCTTGAAGTTGAGCGACAGGATGACCGCCGCGACCACCCAGGCAAGGGCCGCGACGCCGCGCGGAATGGCGAGATTGCCCATCTTCTTCTTGTCGGACACGAACTGCACCAGCGGAATGACCGCGAAGGGCAGCTGCATCGACAGGATCACCTGGCTGAACACCAGCAGCTGGCCGGTGCCCTTTTCGCCATAGAGCGCGGTGACGATCACCACCGGGACGATGGCGAGGCCGCGCGTCAGAAGCCGGCGCGCCCAGTTGGGGATGCGCAGGCGCAGAAAGCCTTCCATGACGATCTGGCCGGCCAGCGTCGCCGTCACCGTCGAGTTCAGGCCGGAAGCCAACAGCGCCACCGCGAACAGGATCGAGGCTATGCCGAGGCCGAGCAGCGGCGACAACAGCTCGAAGGCCTGGCTGATCTCGGCGACGTCATGGTGACCGGTGTTATGGAAAGCGACCGCGGATACGATCAAGATCGAGGCGTTGACGAACAGGGCCAGCATCAGGGCGATGGTCGAGTCGGTCGTTGCCCATTTGATGGCGTCGCGCTTGCCCTTGTCGGTGCGTTCATAGGCGCGGGTCTGCACGATCGAGGAGTGCAGGTAGAGATTGTGCGGCATGACGGTGGCGCCGATGATGCCGATGGCGATGTAAAGCATCGCCGGATTGGTGACGATTTCCGACGACGGCACGAACATCGCATGCAGGATTGAGCCGGCCGGCGGGGCGGCAACGAAGATCTGGATGGCAAAGCAGCTGAAGATGATGATCAGAAGCGCGATGACGAAGGCTTCGAGATAGCGGAAGCCCTTGTTCATCAAGAGAAGCACGAGGAAGGCGTCGAGCGCCGTCAGTATCGCGCCGCCGATCAGCGGAATGCCGAACAGAAGCTGCAGCGCGATCGCGGTGCCGATGACCTCGGCCAGGTCGCAAGCGATGATGGCCAGTTCACAGGCGATCCACAGCACGAAGTTGACCGGACGGGGATAGTAGGCGCGGCAGGCCTGGGCAAGGTCGCGGCCGGTGGCGATGCCGAGCCGTGCCGCCAGCGCCTGCAGCAGGATTGCCATCAGGTTGGACAGCATGATGATGAACAGCAGCGTGTAGCCGAACTGCGCGCCGCCGGCGAGGTCGGTCGCCCAGTTGCCGGGATCCATGTAGCCGACCGAGACCATGTAGCCGGGGCCCATGAAGGCGAACAGGCGACGGAACCAGATACCCGAATTCGGCACGGCGATCGAGGAATTGACTTCGCGCAGGCTGGGCTGTTCGTCTTCCTCGGGCCTGGCGAAGCGCCATGAGGAGCGGGGAACTGTGGCTTCGACGTTGGACATGAGGGAGGGCTTTCCGCGAAACTGTACGATGTTGCCTTAAGCTATGCCATGGCTCAACATTATGCAATATGCTATATTTCATTGTTCGTGCTTTTTATATGACGGCCATCAGCGCGCGAAGGGGCAATCGCAAACGCCGGTTGCACCTGTGGCGGAATGCAAATAAACGGCCTGAAGAATCAGAGCCTGTGCTATAAATGCATGGACAGCAAAAGCCTCGGGAGGAGCGCGTATTGGCGCCGAAGAACAGATCAGTCCCGCGTGAGCCGCTGCTCGACGCCGACGTTCATTCGGAGGGCTTCCGGCAGACGCGCGAAGCGCGCCGCAGCGCGCTGGTCGAGGATTATGTCGAGTTGATCGCAGACCTGATCGAGGACGGCAACGAGGCGCGCCAGGTCGATATCGCCGCACGGCTTGGCGTCGCCCAGCCGACAGTGGCCAAGATGCTGACCAGGCTGTGCGCCGACGGGCTGGTGTCGAGAAAGCCCTATCGCGGTGTGTTCCTGACCGATGCCGGCCGCAAGGTCGCGGAGCAAAGCCGCATCCGCCACCAGACGGTGGAAGCCTTCCTGCGCTCGCTCGGCGTCAGCGCCGAGACCGCGCGCATCGATGCCGAGGGCATCGAGCACCATGTCAGCGCAGAGACGCTGGAAGCGTTTCGCAAAGCAATGACGGCGGCGCGCTGAACCGCGTTCGCCGCCGGATTTCCCGAGCCGCGGGAACCGCCGCGCGCTACGCACGTTGCTCCTGAAACCCGCGCAAGTCGCGCGGCAAGGGAGGAAGCGATGGGCGTTGAACAGGCACCGACCGCAAAGGGCAAGCAGGCAGCCAAGGGACTGAAACAGGCGGCGGCGAAGGACGAGCGCAAGACCGAGGCCGAGACCGGCCATCCCCTGAAAAAGGGCGCGGCGCGTTTCGAGGAACGTTCTAAGAGTTCCGACGGCAAGAGCGCCGGCGCCAAGCAGAAAGATTAGACTCGCTGAGGGCAGCACCGCTTGGCCCTCCGCTATGGCTCCGGGCGTTCGGGTCCTTTGAAAGGTCCACTGGACCTTTCAATTTGCCTGCGGCAAACCGGTCCCTCACTCCCTGACATCCTGCACCCAGCTGCGCGGGTGGCCGTCGACGCGGAACTGGAAGATGAAATAGGGCGGAATGCAGGTGCCCTTGCCGGCTTTCGCTTCCGCCAGATCGTCATAGCCGGCGGTGCAGATATAGTCCTCGCGGCAGGGATGGGCCTTGTCGCAAGCACGCAGGCCGGCGGTCTTGGTGAACTCCCTGGTGCAGAATTTGTGGTCCTTGCCCGAGGCGACGCAGTCGTTGAAGCCGGTCTTGGCGAGACGACCGCACGTCGCCTCGTCGGGAAGCTTGTCGCAGCCCGCCTTGCGAAGCATGCCGCCGGGAAAGCCGCCGGTCTTCTGTTCGGGATTGTCGTAGCGCTGGCGCGCCGCGCCATAGCCGGCGAGCTTGACCACCGGCTTCTTGTCCCGCGCCGGGTCGATGGCGCAGGCCTTGGCGGTGGCCGGCGACAGGCGGCAATACTGGTCGTTGCCCCAGGTCGACATCTTGATCTCGCCGAATTCGACGGGATCGCCGACCGCCGTGCCGGCCTCGCTGACGCAGGTGCCGAAGCCCGGATGGATGGCGCTTTCATGGACGCCGGCGCAGCGCAGGCCCGCGCCGCAGGTCCAGTCCTTGAAGCTCAGGTCCTCGCCGCGATAGCAGATCGAGCCCCAGCCATTGTAGAGGTCGGTGTCCTTCAGTGCCTCGGCATATTTCGCGTCCGGACGGGCGGCGAAGCCGCGCGTAAAGTCCGGGTGGCCGCCGGCGGCGAACTGCTCGACGATGGCGCGGCGGCGCGGCAGGTCGCCGAAGAAGACGGCCGAGCCCGGCACGAAGACGGCGTTGCGGCGCGGCTCGCTGGCCGGATCGGCGCCGGTGTAGTGGAAGCCGGCAATGCCATGCGTCTGGTGGCAGCCGGTGCAGCTCATCTCGTTGAGCCGCAAGTCGAAGCCGGCCACCGACTTGATGGTGGCGAGCGTGTTGCCCCTGGCGACATAGTCCTTCAGCGCCTTGTCGATATCGGCGTCGTCGACCAGCCCATGGGCGATGTTGTTCTGCGACCGGCTGAGGCCGCCGGGCGCGACGGAAACGGCGCTTTTGGCCAGGAATTTTTCGTCGATGACCAGCCGGCCATGATCGAGGTCGTAGATGTTTCGGTCGGTGAGCAGCCATTTGGCGAAGGACGGCCTGTCGGCCAGCACTGTGGTCCGATCGATCTGGTTTTCCATCTTCGCTTCATAGAAGCTGGACGTAGCCGGATCCCATTTGAAGATCTTCAGCAGGTACTCGGCGTGGCCGCCGAAATCGCGCCGTGTCGAGGCCGACAGCCGAAGCACCTGCATGTTGAGTTCCAGCCGCATGATCTGCGAGGAATTCAGCATGGCACCCGACAGCGGCCCCTCGTCGGAGCGCAGCCAGGCGGCAAGCTGATCGGGCGGCAGGTCCCGTTTCCCGGCAGCCAGCCAGCGCCGGGCGACATCGGCGCAGGACACATCGGTGGCGCTTGGCAAATCCTTCGAGGCGCGGGCTTGCGCCCGCCTGGGTTTGGCGTTGAACACCAGGCTCATGGTCAGCGGCAGGCGCGAGGAAATGCGCTGGCCAGCCTTTCCCTTGACCGGCTTTTCCGCGACCGAATAGTGGAAGCGGTAGATCAGCCGGATCTCGCCGCATTCGGTGCGCCCGAGATAGCCGCGATCCATGCGGTTGACGACGCCGGTCAGGTCGAGCGTCGAGCCGTCGTCGTCGATGTATTTTGGATTGAATTTCTGGCTGGTGTCCTTCGATTTCGCCATGGCCGCAACATAAGGGTCCGGGCTGGTCTTCGGCTCGTCGGTGATCTCAAGCTTGACGGTGTCGCGCACCGTGGCCAGCGCCGGCACCGAAAACAGGCCGCGATTGTCGACCTCGCGGGTGAGGCCGAGCGCGGGTCCGAGCAGGCGGCTGATCGACAGACCGCCGCGATCCAGCGCCTGCAAGGTGGCGGGATCGGTGACGGCGACACTGGAATCGAGCGTCACCGCGCCGGCGGCCGGCGTGCCGAGACAAAACAACGCCGCAATCAGCGACAGAAACGAACCGATCGTCCTCAAGCCCAACACATCCCCATTGCGGGCAATGCTACAGGCCTTGCGCACTCTCGGCCAGAGTGGTGAGGGCCGCCATGCCAGCACCGCCGCAGTCTGGAAAAATGCTGTGACTTGCCGCAACCATTGGGATAATTGTTTGTTGGGTTGAGCCCCGGAACAGCGGGGAAATTCGCAGCACGAGGAGTTGCCATGCTCTGGAAGGGCCGTCGTCAGAGTGACAATGTCGAGGACGACCGCAGCGACAGCGGCGGCGGGCTCGGCGGCGGCAGCCCCGGCCAGTTCCGCATTCCGATTGGCGGTCGCGCCGGCGGCGGCGGCAGCATCTTCCTCGTCATCCTGGTGGTGCTGGCCGGATGGTATTTCGGCTTCGATCCATCGACGATCCTGGGCGGTGGCGACGGCGGCGGTGGCCTGATCACCGACAACAGCGGCGGTGGCCAGGACAGCGGCGCGGGTACGCCCGCCAATGACGAGATGAAGCAGTTCGTGGCGACCGTGCTGGCCGAGACCGAGGACACCTGGACCGGCATCTTCAAATCGCAGGGCCTGACCTATGAGGATCCGAAGCTGGTGCTGTTCAGCGGCCAGGTCCGCTCGGCCTGCGGCTTTGCCTCCGCGGCGGCCGGACCGTTCTACTGCCCCGGCGACCACAAGGTCTATCTCGACATGACGTTCTTCCAGCAGCTCGATCAGCAATTCGGCGCCTCTGGCGAATTCGCCCGCGCCTATGTGATCGCGCATGAGATCGGCCACCACGTGCAGAACCTGACCGGCATCATGTCCAAGTTCAACCAGATGCGGCAAAGCATGGGCGAGGTCGAGGCCAACCAGATGTCGGTGCGCATCGAGCTTCAGGCAGACTGCTTCGCCGGCGTGTGGGCGCATTACACCGACCAGAAAGGCATATTGGAGCAGGGCGACATCGAAAGCGCGCTGAACGCCGCCAAGCAGATCGGCGACGACACGCTGCAGAAGAAGGCGCAAGGCTATGTCGTGCCGGAAAGCTTCAACCACGGCACCTCGCAGCAGCGGCAGACCTGGCTGGCGCGCGGCTACAAAAGCGGCAAGCTTTCGGATTGCAACACGCTGAGCGGGCCAATTTGAATAGCCGCTTCCGGGCGCTGACCTGACGGCCAAGGCGCCGTCAGGGGCTGTCAGGATGAAAGAATCCGATCTGTTCCCGCATTGTTCCTTACGGCGGACTCGCCTATAAGGTGCGTCCGCCTGCGCCCCAGGGCGACCACGGGAGCCTGAGCCGTCATGATCGACCCCAAAACCGCCAGACGGGGCCTTGCGCTCGTCTTCACCACGCTGCTGCTCGACATCATCGGCTTCGGCATGATCATGCCGGTGCTGCCGGCCTATCTCAGGGAATTGACCGGGGTCAGCATCAGCGAAGCGGCGATCGAAGGCGGCTGGCTGTTCTTCGTCTATGCGGCCATGCAGTTCTTCTTCGCGCCCATCATGGGCGGGTTGAGTGACCGGTTCGGGCGGCGGCCGATCCTGCTTGCCTCGGTGCTGACCTTTTCCATAGACAATTTGATCTGCGCCGTGGCTTGGTCCTACCCGATGCTGTTCATCGGCCGTGTGCTGGCCGGCATTTCGGGCGCCAGCTATTCGACGACATCCGCCTTCGTCGCCGACATTTCGAACGATGAGAACCGGGCGAAGAATTTCGGCCTGCTCGGCATCGCCTTCGGCGTCGGCTTCGTCATCGGGCCGGTCCTGGGCGGGTTGCTCGGCACGTTCGGGCCGCGCGTGCCGTTCTATTTCGCTGCCGGACTCGCCTTCGTGAATTTCCTGATCGCGCTGTTCCTGTTGCCGGAAACGCTCGACGACAAGCATCGCCGCCGCTTCGAGTGGAAGCGCGCCAATCCGGTCGGCACGCTCCTCCAGATGCGCCAATATCAGGGCATCGGCTGGATCGGGCTCGCCTTTTTTCTGATGACGCTCGGGCACATGATGTATCCGGCGGTCTGGTCGTTCGTTTCCAATTACCGTTATGGCTGGAGCGAGCAGCAGATCGGCTTCTCGCTCGGCGCCTTCGGCCTGTGCGGCGCGATCGTCATGGCGACGGTGCTGCCGCGCGTGATCCCCCGGCTTGGCGAGTGGAGGACGGCGGTCATCGGCCTTACCTTCACGGCACTCAGCGCGTTCGGCTACGCGTTCGCGTCGCAGGGCTGGATGATCTATGCGGTGATCGTCGTCGGCTGTCTGGAAGCGCTGGCCGACCCGCCGCTGAGGAGCCTCGCCGCAGCCAAGGTGCCGCCTTCGGCGCAGGGCGAATTGCAGGGCGCGATGACCTCGATCTTCTCGATCACCTCGATCATCACGCCACTGCTCTATACGGCGATCTTTTCCTGGTTCACCGGGCCGAACGCGCCCGTGACCTTCGGCGGCGCGCCCTATTTGCTCGGAGCGTGCTTCCTGACGCTGGCGCTCATCGTCTTCGTCACGAAAGTGGCCAGGCCGGCGGCGCGCACAAATGTCACTACCGGCGTCGCCGAAGATGGAGCACAGATATGAGGCCCCGTCTCAGAAGGAAGTGCCCGGCAGGGCGTTGGGGGCAGCGCTGACGGGTCAAGTCAGGCCCGCTCGGCCAGCAATTCCTCGCCTCGCTTTTCGCGGATCAGGTTGACGAAGCGGCGGAACAGATAGTGCGAATCCTGCGGGCCGGGCGATGCCTCGGGGTGATGCTGGACCGAGAACACCGGCCGGCCGGTGAGCGTGATGCCGCAGTTCGAACCGTCGAACAGCGAGACGTGGGTTTCCTCGACGCCTGACGGTAGCGAGTCGGCATCGACGGCAAAGCCGTGGTTCATCGAGACGATCTCGACCTTGCCGGTGGTGTGGTCCTTGACCGGATGGTTGGCGCCGTGATGGCCCTGATGCATCTTGGCGGTCTTGCCGCCCAGCGCCAGCGCCAGCATCTGGTGGCCGAGGCAAATGCCGAACACCGGAATGTCGGTCTTCAACAGGTCCTGGATAACCGGGACGGCATAGTCGCCTGTGGCCTCCGGGTCGCCGGGACCGTTGGAGAGAAAAATGCCGTCCGGTTGCATGGCGAGGATTTCTTCGGCGCCGGTCTTGGCTGGCACGACTGTGACCCTGGCGCCGAGGCCGGCGAGCAGGCGCAAGATGTTGCGCTTGACGCCGTAGTCGATGGCGACGACGTGCATCGAAGGCTCGGTCTGTTCGCCAAAGCCTTCGTTCCACACCCATGGCGTCTCGCGCCAGACCGAGGACTGGCCCGACGTGACCTCCTTGGCGAGATCGAGCCCGATCAGGCCGGACCACGCGGCGGCGCGACGCTTCAGATCGTCGAGGTCGAACACGCCATCGGGCGCATGGGCGATGACGGCGTTGGGCATGCCCTTTTCGCGGATCAGCGCGGTCAGCGCGCGGGTGTCGATGCCCGACAGGGCGACGATGCCGCGCTTCTTCAGCCACTGGTCGAGTCCGGTACCGGCGCGATAGTTGGACGGGTTGGTGACATCGGCCTTGAACACGGCGCCGACGGCGCCGGCGCGGGCGACCGGATTGAGGTCCTCGATGTCCTCGTCATTGGTGCCGATGTTGCCGATATGCGGGAAGGTGAAGGTGACGATCTGGCCGGCATAGGACGGGTCGGTGAGGATTTCCTGGTAGCCGGTAAGCGCTGTGTTGAAGCAGACTTCGGCGACGGCGGAGCCGGTGGCGCCGAGGCCGCGACCCTCGATGACGGTGCCGTCGGCCAGCACCAGCAGGGCGGTCGGCTTTTCGATTGCCCAGGCGGGCGTCATCTCGGCCATGGCGGCACTCCTATCAAGCTGCGTGGCTCAACGGCCCGGCGGGCCGTCCGCGCAGCAAACGGCGCCAAGCAGCGATTTCGCGGCTTCCACGCAGTCAAGCTTCAGTTCATGCAAGGCCCAGTACATAGGGGAAGGGGGCAGGGCGGTCAATGATCATGCGAAATGCGGCTTCGATTTATTTCATCTAGCAATATCAGAGGCTTGCCCTGGCATTTCTGGGTTTGCGTTGGCTCGCCCCCGACGCTATTGTCCGCGCCGATCGAAGGAGAATGCACCATGCGCGGCAAAATCGCCGAATCCCTGAAGAGCGCGATGAAGGCGCAGGACAAGCACCGGCTGCCGACTTTGCGGCTGATCCAGGCCGCCATTCATGACCGCGACATTGCCAATCGCGGTTCGGGCAAGGAGCCGGCCAGCGACGAGGAAATCCTGCAGATCCTGGCCAAGATGGTGAAGCAGCGCGAGGAATCGGCAAAGGCATTCGACGACGGCAAACGGCCCGAACTGGCCGCGCAGGAGCGCGGCGAGATTGAGATCATCCGCACCTTCCTGCCGGCGCAGCTTGACGATGCCGCCATCCAGGCAGCGGCGCGCGAGGCGATCGCGGCGACAGGCGCGGCCAGCCAGAAGGACATGGGCAAGGTGATCGCCGCGCTGAAGCAGAAATATTCCGGCCAGATGGATTTCGGCAAGGCGAGCGGCATCGTCAAGGGGTTGCTGCAGTAAGGGTTGCTGCCCATCTCGTCGCTGGGGCGGGAAAAATCGGCTGCCCTGCGCCTGTCCGGCTGGCGGTGCGAGGGCAACGGGAATCGCAGATCGGTCTGCTTGTCCTTGGACGGGCGGCGTTTCAGTGGTGAGTTCCGATCCCCTCTGGACGGCAACGCCCTTTGCCGGGTTGGAATTGCCACAAGGCACAAGGTCCGTGGTTCTGTTCCGTTATGCCGAAGGTGAAGAGCCTCATTCGACTGGGCGCTTCCCGAATCCAAGGCCAGGAGCTGGAACTCGGATACCGCCGGGATGTTTATCCGCCATGCAACCGGAGAGATGTCATGGCTGAGAACAAAACCCACTACGAAACCGGTGCGACGAAGTATCCGGCAAAGACCGATGCCGACGCATCCGATGAATTCTCCCAGGATGCGGCCGGCAACAAGAAGCCTGCCGGCGGAGTGGGGCTCACCCGTCGGATGGGCGAAGTGGAAGACCGAACCCACCAGTCGGACGGACAGAACCCGCCGAGGCAAGCCACGCCGGGTACCGCGACGGAAAAAGCATCCGGCGCCAGTCCGGCGGTCGCCGGGCGTTCGAAGGGCACCAAGGCTCCGAAGATCAGGCGGCAGCAGCGCTAAGCCGAACCGAGCCACTTGGCGAGAAGACTATTCGACGCCTTTCGGAACGATCCCGTCGCTTTGCCATTATCAGCACGAGGGCAGGCCCGGACAGGCAAACGCCGTGACACGGCGGCGACGCACCACTTCCTCATCCGGGCGACAACACGAACAAGACCGTGCTGACGACTAGGCACCATCGTGAGACGTTTTGGCATAGATTGGAGGCAGCCCATGGCACGCGGCAGCAAGAAACACATCGGAGCAGGTTCGCAGGGAAAGGGCTCTGGCGCAGGCGCCATGACCGTGACGCCAAAGGATAAGCTCGAAGAAAACAAGGTTCTATCCAATCGCGACAAGGCACAGCATTCCCGAGAACGCGGCTTGGATTCTAGAGAGGTCGCGACCGAGCAGCGCCAGGATCACGTCGCCAACCGGTTGCGGGATTGACGCCCGACAGGGCACCACCTTGGCACGGCTGGGAATCGCCAGAATCGTTGCCGTCGCTACTTGACGCCGACGCTTTCGGGCCAGAGCGCCTGGATTTCCCTCGGCAGCGCATCGCGAACCTTGGCCGATTGGCCAAGATCAATATGCCGTGTAAGAACGCGGAAGACCGTGCGGGCTGCATCCTCGGGATCGACGGGGCGGATTGATTTTAATTCCTCGTCGATGTGCTGCGAGAAGTCTTCCAGCGAGCGCGTTTTGTCTGGCTCAGCTGCGGGCCGGTAGTGATCGTAGTAAGCGCCGCGCACCAGCAGCGGCAATTCCGCCCCAAGCTTCGCCGCAAGTCCGATCTGCAGCCTGTCCCTTACGGCCCGCAAGACCGCGCCCAATATGTGCCATGCAATCCGCCGATCCGGGCCATGATCGGCCATGATCTCATCGAGCCAGATGTTCGTTGTCTGCAGCGTCCTGTCGAAAACGTCCAAACCGGTAGCGCTCATTATCGCCTCCTCATTTATTCGTGCCTGGTTTCGAAACGATGCTCGGGGGCAATCGTTTCGCTATCCGTCGAGAAAATCTCTCCGGCGGCTCGAGATCTGCTTGTCGGCGGAATCCGGGAACGCTCTCGATTGCGCCGGAACCCGCCCGACGTTCCTCAACTGGCGCCCAATGGTCGAGCGGCTGGGCAAAGCGCGGAACACAAACTGAGGCTGCTGTTTCCAAATGCGCGGAATGGCGGCGACCGCGCAGGCGAGGCGCGCATCAGATAAACCGATCGAGAGCGATGGCAGGACCACTGTCCCGTCGGAGAGATCCGCGATCGCTGCCACCAGGTCGCTAGGCCGAGACCTCAAGCACGATCTTGCCGCGCACATGCTCGTTTTCCAGCCGTTCCTCCGCCCTGGCGACCTCTCCAAGAGGATAGGTAGCTTGCACGAAGGGGATGACCTTGCCGGCGTCGATGAGATGGCCGATCTTCGCGAGATGTGCCGCATTCGGCTCGGCCAGATAGGAGACGCCACGCGCCCGACGCACGTTTGCCTTTTCCTGCGAAGGTTGGGAAAGCGTGGAAACGAGCGTCCCGCCTGGCTTGAGCACATCCCAGGAGCGGTCCTGCGTGTCGCCCGCGACAAGGTCGAACACCAGATCGACCTTGTCGACGACCTCTTCGAAACGCTGGTCCTTGTAGTCGATCGTCTGATCCGCGCCGAGCTCGCGGACAAAAACGATGTCCTCGGCGGAAACGGTTGTCGCGACGAACGCGCCCGCGGCCTTGGCCAACTGGATCGCCAGATGACCGACGCCGCCGGCGCCGCCATGGATGAGAACCCTTTGCCCGGATTTGAGGCCGCCATGCTCAAACAGGCCCTGCCACGCAGGAATGCCTGCGAGTGGAACGGCAGCGGCTTCCACATGGCTTAGACGGTCCGGCTTCGCAGCCGCCTCCGTCGCCTTGACCACGACATATTCGGCATTGCCGCCGCGGTCATGCCCAAGCATGGCAAATAGCGGGTCGCCCTTCTTCAACGTATGCGCTCGCGTGCCGCATGTTTCCACCGTGCCGGACACGTCACGACCGAGCGTGACCGGCAGGGGCTGGCTCGTCGAACCTTCGCGGGTCTTGTAGTCGATCGGATTGACGCTCGCCGCGCGAACCCTGAGCAGAACCTCGTCGTCAAGTGGCTGAGGCAAGGGGACTTGATCGATCGAAAGAACCTCGGGTCCGCCAAACGCATGGATGCGGACTGCTTTCATGTCGATACCTCCTCTTGGTTCGGCTGTCGGCGACGCTGTCTGCGGGTCGACGTTAGCGGCTGTGCGGCCCCGATTGCTGTGGCGCCCGCATGTTCATTTGCTCGCGCGGGCCACCCGCCAGATCACAATCGGCGCCGCAAGGACGCCAGTCCTGCTAGGCTGCGGATTGCGTTGGAGGGTTCTGATACATCATCCACAGCTCGATCGCAGCAAGGACCGCGACCAGAACGCCGATTACAACATGCACGCCCATTGCCGTGGTTGCCTGGAATCCAAGCACCCAGGGAGACACGAGTACCCAAAGACCCACAACGAGGTTCAACCACTCCTCCCAAACAGCAAAGGCGGAGAGGGCGGCAACCGAAAGCAAGAAAATCACGATGCCGCTGCCCATGGCGTTCTGGGACTGTGTCCCCGCCGCGAAGGCGAAGATCCACGGAGAGAAGAAGAGAACTGCTCCAAGGATCAGATTTGCCACGTCACAAAGCTTGGCGTTTGACCACTGGTTCATGATTTTTCTCCATCAAGCGTGCTTTCCACGCTTCCGAAGCTCAGTCGGCTGGCCTTGAAACCGCCGATCCACATGGCGGCAGGGCTACAACCGGACTTGCTGGCTCTCTAACTGCGTTGCAGGCCATTGGTTCCAATCAACAAATCTGGAGCACCATCGGCTGTGCGTGGCGCCGAGCCATTTTCCCCGGCTGGAAGCATTCAGCCACTCTTGATCCGTCCGCGGGTTATAAACGCAGCGGGAAGGTGCGAGGCGCAGGCCATCACCCATGTGATCGCCTCTCGATCATATTGGTCACCGGAGCGCCAGTCCTCGAAGTAGGCGTTCAACGTGTCGACACGCTCGGGCCAGACGTCGCTGGCCTGCAGCCCCAGTGACACGCCGAAATTGGTGAAAGCGAACTTCGTGTCGCGCAGCCACGGCGCGCGGCTGAAATAACCCGGCGGGTCGACCCACATTGTTTCCAGGGTTCCAAGCGATCGCCTCGTCTGGGTCTCGGCCCATGGCTCCGCGGGGAAGAAGTGGGCGAGCCACAGCATCATGCCGAGACCGAGATCCTGTTCGATATCGAGCGCTTGCCAATCGCGCTCGATCAGGTCACGCATCTGCGCGATTTCGGGCGCCAGCCCGTCTTCATCGAGCATCCGGTAGGAGACATAGCCATCATAGGCGTCCATGCTGCCGAGGCCATAGCCGGGATAAGGATTGCTCAAGTCCTCCTGCATCTTCCAGATCACACCGCGGCCCGGGATCACAAAAGCCGGGTGAATGTCACGCGCCAGCACGATACCGCGCGCGCGGTATCGCGGCTTCAGATCGCCGAGACGCGCCAAGGCAAACAGCCACATCGCCAGGTAGTGGAAATACTGACCGTCACGATCAGCTGCTTCCCCGATTCTCAGTCCGCGCCGACGGCCGAGCACACGCTCAACATCGGCCACAAGCCGCTCAGCCTCGTCCAGCCAGCGCGCCTCGCCAGTTTCCGTATAGAGTGAGACGTAGAGCACGACCCCGAACGCATCGGTCCAGAGGTAACGCAAGCCGTTAGGCCAGATGCGTTCGGCGCGCATCCAATCGAGTTTTCGCAGCACATAGTCGACGTCACGCAACATTGGCACCAAACCCGAACGGATAGACCATGCGGTTGCGGCATACCAAGCAACATCCGCCTCTGTCTGGGTCGATTATCGCAATCTGGTCGGCAGCGCGCAGCCCGACGCCGGCCTTGTTAAGCCGACCTCAATGCATCTGCGAATGCTGTCCGCCTTGCTGCGAGATGCCGCTCAATGCCTCACCCGCCCTTGCCGATTCGCCATTCATGGCGAGGTCGCCAAGCGAAACAATGCCGATCAGTCGCTTGTCGCGGTTCAACACCGGCAGGCGCCTCACTTGAAGCTCACCCATTTTGTGAAGGACGTCGTCTGCGTCTTCGTCGTCGAAACAATATTCGACGTCAGGGCTCATTACCTCGCGAATTTTGGCGTCGGGTCCTTTGCCCTGGGCGATGCCCCGGATCGCGATATCCCGGTCCGTTATCATGCCGACAAGCCGGTCGTTCTCACCCACCGGCATGACGCCGGCGTCGAGACGGCCCATGGTTCGGGCGGCTTCGCGTATGGTTTGCTCCGGATTGGCGATCTGGACGTCTTTCGTCATACAATCGGCAATTCTCATCGTAACCTCCTCTCGTTCCGCGGCCCCGCGCCACCAGATGCTTGAATGAGCGCCCTTGGAAAACGTTCCATGGTTTCGGTCTTCGCGAGCAAATAGCCTGCCGGCATCTTTGGTACTCTTTTCATGGGCGAACCGCCGTCGGCGGCCGTCGAAGGAGAATGCGCCATGCGCGGCGAAATCGCCGAATCCTGAAGAGCATTATGAAGGCGCAGCACAAGCACCGGCTGCCGACATCGCGGCTGATCCATTCCCGACCGAGGCAGCCGCAGCATCAGGCAAGCGCCGTGGAGGTCGCTTGCTGGCTGGAGTATCCAGCCGAGTTCATGCAGGCCGTGCTCGGTTTTCTACGCTGAGCCTCGGCGTGGTTGAGTGAAGTCCGCAGAGAGCGAACTTCATGGCCCTTTGCAAATCGGCACCGGCTGCGGCGCCGGTGCCGGGTGATCCTTGCTGTACTGAGCGATGATCGGCTCGAGGGTCTTTCTCGGCCAGAATTTCGGAGTGCCGATTTCTTTCAGGCAGGATGCGTTCCAGTAAGCGCCCGACTGCGAACGGCTGGACGCTACAGCGGCGATGTCGCGTGATTCAGGGTAGATGTAGAGCGTCGTCGGGTTGTCCTTGACCATTGGGATGATCTGCTTGGCATCCGCCGGCGACCAGCTGGTGCACCCATTGCTGCGGCCGCTTGCGTAGTCCACCAGCTTGCCGAACGGCACGTAGCCATCATGGTCGGCGTGCGAGCTGTTGGGATTTTTGCGCAGGCACATGCCGTGCAGCACCTGGGCAGCGTGGCCGCCGATCACCCGTTGCCTGGCGTTCGCGGCTTCGCCTTCACCGTCGAACTGTATGAAGGTGCGCTGGAAAACCGCATCCTGTTTCGCGCCGGTACGGTAGTAGCCCTTGAACGAGGTTTTCGCCTCGCTGGTCATATAGGCGCCGCCGGCGGTCAACGATGAATCCATCGCATTGCCGAAGTTCTTCGCGCAGCGTCTGCCGTTGGCGAAATCGACGACGCCTTTCAAATTCCGGCCGCTGCCGTGGCCCGACGAAATCGCGCGAAACGACTGGCTGGCTTCGCAAACGACATAATAGCGGTGTCCGGGCTTGCCATTGCCCAGATCGCTGGGGCGCGTCGCGTCCATGGCGAAGTAGCAGGGGTTTTTGACCGCACCTTGCGCCACCTTCTTGAGGTAGAGCGCGCGCGCCCGTTCCAGCACCACCTGTGATATCTGCCCGTCGCTGTCGCCGACATGGGGCTGTAGCCAGGCCGGAACGTCAGATGGTGCGGCAAAGGATCGGGCCGACACCGCCACGGCGATGACCATGACAAGAAGGCAGGCGACGACACCCAGAGAGACAGATCTCAACCGCACCGGATCAATTCTCCTGTCGAAGCGCTTTGCAATTCCTTGCGGTGTTGCCGCCGAGAATCAATCATAAATGGTCCCGCATCAATCTGCGAAACACATCTTGTTTAGCGCACCCACTAGGACGGATCTGTCAAGCAGCCTTCATTGGGCGGCTGCCGCCAGGTTCAGGAGGTGTGCAACCGATGGTGGATTGTGTTGCGCGCGCAGCGCGTCGGCTGACTGACGAACGACTTCGGAAATCCGCAGCAGCTGTTTGGCGATGGGACTGGTGTTGCGCCAGACCATGCCGATCGTGCGCGAGGGCTGGGGATTTCTGAAGCGCGCGATGGAAACCGGTGCCGAGCGCGTCTCCACCGCCACGGCCATTTCCGGAATCAAGGTGACGCCGATGCCGGCGCCGACCATCTGCACCAAGGTCGACAGCGAGCTACCGTCCAGCAACTCGCGTGGCCGCGCCGAATGCATGCTGCAGAACGACAGCGCCTGGTCGCGAAAGCAATGGCCTTCTTCCAGGAGAAGCAGCCGCATCTCGCGCAGCATTTCGCGATTGGGCACCGGCTTTCCCTCGTCCTCGCCGGGCCGGACCAACACGAAGTTCTCGGCAAACAGCACGACCTCCGTCAACGATGGTTCGGACACCGGCAGCGCGACAATAGCCGCGTCGAGCCGGCCGTCCGCCAGTTCCTGGATCAGCTTCTGCGTCAGCGTCTCGCGCACATGGATATCGAGGCCGTCATGCATGCGCGAGAGATTGCCGATGATGGTCGGCAAAAGGTATGGCGCGACCGTCGGGATGACGCCGATGCGGAGCCGGCCGACCAGCCGGTCACGCGAGGAGCGGGCGAGATCAGTCAGTTCGTCCACCGAACGCAGGATGTCGCGCACGCGCAAGGCAAACTCCTCGCCGAAATTGGTCAGACGGACTTGCCGCGGACCTCTTTCGAACAGCTCGGTGCCGAGCGTCGCCTCCAATTCCTTGATCTGCACCGAGATAGCGGGCTGGGAGATCGCGCATGCATCGGCCGCGCGGCCGAAATGGTTGTGTCGGGCCAGCGCCTCGAAATAACGCAGCTGCTTCAGCGTCAGGTTTGTCATAGTGTGATCTTATCGCTGCAATCAGGAAATCCAACTTAAATTAATCACACGGCTTTGCTATAGGAACTGTAAGGAGGAGCAGCCAGGACCGCCTGGTCCAGGCGCCCGCAGTGACGGGACTTCCAAGATATTCGGTCGCGTATCGGGCACAGGTCATCGCGCCTGCCATGAAACGGACCACCTCCAGGGACATCCAGTGTCCTTGCTCACGCAGCCGTTGAAGCAGCACAACACAGCCACGATCGGAGAAAAACATGGACGCCAACACAGACGACAACAGCAAGGGCAAATGCCCGGTTGCGCATGGGTCCTCCCGCAGGAGCAACCGTGACTGGTGGCCAAACCAACTTGACCTCGGCGTTCTGCATCAGCAATCGAACCTCTCCGACCCGATGGGCGAGGCGTTCGACTATGCCGAGGAATTCAAGTCGCTCGATCTCGATGCGGTGATCAAGGATCTGCACCATGTGATGACGGATTCGCAGGATTGGTGGCCCGCCGATTTCGGCCACTACGGACCGCTGTTCATCCGCATGGCCTGGCACAGTGCCGGCACCTATCGCATCGGCGACGGCCGTGGCGGCGCCGGCGCCGGCCAGCAGCGTTTCGCGCCGCTCAACAGCTGGCCGGACAATGCCAATCTCGACAAGGCGCGCCGGCTGCTGTGGCCGGTCAAGCAGAAATACGGCAGGAAGATCTCCTGGGCCGACCTGTTGATCCTCGCCGGCAATGTCGCGCTCGAATCGATGGGCTTCAAGACCTTCGGCTTCGCCGGCGGCCGTGCCGACGTCTGGGAGCCCGAGCAGGACGTGGACTGGGGTTCGGAAACCAAGTGGCTCGACGACGAGCGCTACTCCGGCGATCGTGAACTCCAAGGCCATCTCGGCGCCGTGCAGATGGGTCTGATCTACGTCAATCCGGAAGGGCCGAACGGCAAGCCGGATCCGCTGGCTTCGGCACGCGACATCCGCGAAACCTTCGGCCGCATGGCGATGAACGACGAGGAGACCGTGGCGCTGATCGCCGGCGGCCACACCTTCGGCAAGACGCACGGCGCCGGCGATGCCTCGTTGGTGGGAGCCGAGCCGGAAGGCGCCGGCATCGAAGCGCAGGGCCTCGGCTGGTCGAGCAAGCATGCCACCGGCATTGCAGGCGACGCGATCACCTCGGGCCTCGAGGTGACCTGGACCACGACGCCGACCAAGTGGAGCAACAACTTCTTCGACAATCTGTTCAACTACGAATGGGAGCTGACGAAGAGCCCGGCGGGCGCCCATCAATGGACGCCGAAGGGCGGCGCCGGTGCCGGCACCGTGCCGGATGCCCACGATCCGTCAAAGCGCCGCGCGCCGTCCATGCTGACCACCGATCTCGCGCTGAGGGTCGATCCGGCCTACGAAAAGATCTCGCGGCGTTTCCACGAGCATCCCGACCAGTTCGCCGACGCGTTTGCCCGCGCCTGGTACAAGCTGACCCACCGCGACATGGGCCCGATCGCTCGCTATCTCGGCCCGCTCGTGCCGAAGGAAGTGCTGATCTGGCAGGATCCGATCCCGGCGGTCGACCACGAATTGGTCAGCGAGCAGGATATCGCATCCCTGAAGTCGAAGATCCTGGCATCGGGCCTGTCGGTCTCCGAGTTGGTTTCGACCGCTTGGGCGTCGGCCTCGACATTCCGCAATTCCGACAAGCGCGGCGGCGCCAACGGTGCCCGCATCCGGCTCGCGCCGCAGAAGGACTGGGAGGTCAACCAGCCGGCCGAACTGTCGAAGGTGTTTGCCAGGCTTGAAGGCATCCAGAACGAGTTCAACGCGGCACAGACCGGCGGCAAGAAGGTCTCACTTGCCGACCTCATCGTGCTCGGCGGCGTCGCCGCGGTCGAAAAAGCCGCGAAAGATGGGGGCCATGAGGTGAAGGTGCCATTCACGCCAGGCCGCATGGACGCCTCTCAGGAACAGACGGATGTTCATTCCTTTGCGCCGCTCGAGCCGAAAGTCGATGGCTTCCGCAACTATGCCAGGGGCAAGCAGCCGATGTCGACCGAAGCCATGCTGGTCGATCGGGCGCAATTGCTGTCGCTGACGGCGCCGGAGATGACGGTGCTGGTCGGCGGCTTGCGGGTGCTTGGCGCCAACACGGCCAAGTCGAAGCACGGCGTGTTCACCGACCGGCCGGGGACGCTGACCAACGACTTCTTCGTCAACCTGCTCAGCATGAACACGGTCTGGGATCCGGCCGCCGGCTCCGACGAAGTCTACGAAGCGCGCGACCGTAAGACCAAGGCGGTCAAGTGGACCGGCACGCGCGCAGATCTGATCTTCGGTTCGCACGCGCAATTGCGTGCACTTGCCGAGGTCTATGGCTCCGCCGACGCCGGGCAGAAATTCGCCAGGGATTTCGTGGCGGCATGGACCAAGGTGATGAACGCCGACCGCTTCGACATCGCCTGAGATCGCTAGAGCGGGATGCATTTGAATTGAACCTGGCATCCCGCTCTAACTGTTTGTTTTAGCCGCATTTCTGCGACGCCAAGCGATTCCGCTTGGCTGCAAAATGCTCTAGTGGCGATCCAGTGCGACCGTGCCGTTGCGCCAGTCCTCCCAAGGACTTGGATCAGGGCCGCGTTTCCAGCGATGGGAACGCGGCCCTGTCGCAAGAGGCTGCCCCTTGGTGGACCGTGCCTCGCCGGGCGATGCTGCTATCTTATCGCCGTAGCGTCTCCGCCGGTGCACCATGGTCGAAATCGTCAAACCCGCGCTTGAACATCTGCCGTCCTATAAGGCGGCGCTTGAGCGCGGCTGGTCGCCGGACAATGTGCGGCTGATGGAAGCGACGCGCGAGCAGCTTGCGGCAATCGAAAAAGATCCAGTGGCCTTTCTCGCCGACCTCGACGATCCCCAAGCCAGGGGCGGCCCGATCACCTTGCCGGATGGCAGGCAAGTACCGCGCCTGCCGGGCTTCCGCCGCTGGATATGGGACGGCGAGGCGTCGGGCTCGATCGGCTTCCGCTGGCAGCCAGGAACGGCGGAGCTGCCGCCACATGTGCTTGGCCATATCGGCTATGCGGTGGTGCCGTGGAAGCGGCGGCGCGGCTACGCCACCGAGGCGCTGCGGCTGATGCTGGACGAGGCGAGGGCGGTCGGGCTGCCCTATGTCGAGATCACCGCCAAGCCGGGCAATCCGGCATCGCACAAGGTGATCCTTGCCAATGGCGGCAAGCTCGTCGAGCGCTTCTTCGAGGACGCCGCCTATGGCGGGGCGGAGAGTTTGCGGTTTCGGATCGAGCTGTAGGTGGGGCGGGGTTGAATCTGCTCGCTCCCTCTCTTCGAGCGTTGCGCCGCCCCTCATCCGCCTGCCGGCACCTTCTCCCCGTATAGCGACGGGGTGAAGGGGGCTGCCGCGACCTCGGCGCCTTTTCTGCAGCGCTGGTGATTGGCGAAACCATTGATGAGGGCGTCCTTCGCCCCGTTTACGGGGAGAAGATGGCGGCAGCCAGATGAGGGGCGGCGCCGACGTAGACATGGGAGCGGTATAGCAACTGCCCGACACGCAAGCTGCCCCGTCGAACCTCTCAATCATGCTCGTCAGCGCACAGCGCGTGGTCGGATAGCGCGCGGATGACGTAGCAGTCGCCGACCTTCTCGCCATTGCAGCAGGTGGCGATGCGTTCGAGTTCGGCCTCCAGCCGCTTCAGCCGGGCGATCTTCTCCCGCACCGAGATCAGTTGTTGCTCGGCGATCCGGTCGGCGTGGCCGCTCAATTCGATCAGCGAGCGGATGTCCTCGACAGCGAAACCGAGGTCGCGGGCGTGGCGGAAAACCGGCGTCCACTCTACTCCGCTGGGGCCGTCAGTGGCGGCGTGGCGTTGCTGCGCCCTTCCCAGACATAAGAGGCGAGCGCCACCGCGACGGCGACCAGCATGGCGATAGCACCGAGCAGCGGCAGGCTGCGGTAGCCATAGCCGGCATTTAGCATGGCGGCGCCCAGCGACGCGGCCAGCGCGATGCCGACATTGAAGCCGGACGGAATGAGCGACGAAGCGAGGTTCGAGGCGTCTGCCGTCCAGGCCAGGATCCGGGTTTGGATCGGTGTGCCGATGGCGAAGTTGAGACCGCCCCAGATGACGATGGCGATAATCAGCAGCAGGGGATAGGGGCTCACGGCATGGATGATGGCTAGCGTCACCGCCTGCAGGGCCAGCATGGTGATCAATGACGGCATCAGCTTCCAGTCGGAGAGCTTGCCGCCGAGAAAGACACCGAGCGTTGCGCCGACGCCGTTGAGCAGCAGCACCCACGGCACCAGGTTCTCGTCGAGCCCGGTGACCTCCAGCAAAGTCGGCGTGATGTAGGTGAACAGGCCGAACTGGCCGATCATCAGCATCAACATCAGGATCAGCGAGGTCCAGACCTGCTGGCGGGCCAGCACGCGAACCTCGCGGGCGAGGCCGGCGGGCTTGACCTGATATCCCGTCGCGCGCGGCAACAGCGCCGCCATGGCAAGCGTTGCCGCCACGCCGAGCGCGCACATCACCCAGAAGGTGGCGCGCCAGCCCCAGATGTTGCCGATCGCGGTGCCGGCGGGCACGCCTATGACGTTGGAGACGGTGAGGCCGGACAGGATGACGGCAACCGCCATGCCGCGCTGGTCCTCGCGCACAAGTCCGACGGCGACGACCATGGCGACGCCGAAATAGGCGCCATGCGCGACCGCGACGGCAATGCGCAACAAAAGCATCGAGGTGAAGTCGGGCGCCAGCGCGCAGGCCGCCTGGCCGATGGTGAAGGCGATGGCGAGGCCGAGCAGCAAGCTCTTGCGCGACAGCGACTTGGTGGCTAGCGCCAGCAGCGGACCGCCGACGGCTATGCCGCAGGCATAGCCGGAGACGAGATAGCCGGCCGAGGGAACCGAAACGCCAAGCCCTTGCGCCACTTGCGGCAGCACGCCGGCAATGACGAATTCGGTGGTGCCGAAGGCAAAGGCGGCGATGAACAAGGCGATGAGCGGAAGCGACATAGCGGGAATTGGATCCTCGAACGCAGGCCTCAAACCACGGATGAGCGTCGCGGGCAATCCAGAAATTGTTGGCGCCGCTTTAGCTTTTCTTGATCGAGTTTCCGCGCGTCACTTGTTCGCGCGACGGCCGGCGAGGGCACGCGAACTCGGTCGTGCACCGAGGGCCGCTATGCCACGGTTTTGCGCCCGTAAGGAATTTTCAGCCACGTCCGCTCGTGAAAATAGTAGAGCAGCGATTTGGTGACGACCTCGGTCAGGCCGATTGCCGCGGCGAGCTTGATGCTTCCGGTCACGACCAGCGAGATGATCATCGTGTCGATGGTGCCGGTCACCCGCCAGGAGAGCGCCTTGGCGAAGCTGCGCGAATGGGTGTCCATCGATTTCCTCCGAAAGGCTGGGCTAATGAACCCTTATCCCGACTGGAGGAAACAGGGCAAAGGTATTTTGCCGCCGAAGCGAGTACGGTGCTTGACGGTGTCGTGATCAGCTCGCCTTCAGCCGCGACCCGGTGAGCAGGCCGCGCTCTTCGAGCACCGGATAGGCCATCGAGGCCAGCAGCGAGTTGATCTGCTTCAGGTCGCGGATGGTGTCGAGATGGATCGAGCTGGTCTCGACGCTCTTGGCGGTGCCATCGCGCAGGCGCTCGAAATGGCTGGTGCTGGTTTCCTTCTCGCGGTCGCGCAGCTGGTCCTTTTCCAGCACCAGCTGGCGGGCGGTTTCGGGATCGCGCGACACCAGCACGTTGAAGGCAAGCCGCGCGTTGGCGAGCACCGAACTGTGGAAGGCGAACAACTCGCTCCAGCCCTCGTCGGTGAATTCCAGTCCGCGCTCGAACTTCTTCTTCACATGCACCAGCATGTTGCGCACGATGATGTCGCCGACCTGCTCGAGCTTGACGCAGGCGCCGATCAACTCCTGGCAGCGCAGCGCCTCGTCCTCGGTCAGCGGGTTCCTGGTCAGCTTGGCCAGATAGAGCTTGATCGCGGCATGCTTCCTGTCGACGCGGTCGTCGAGTGCAGCCAGCGCCATGATCTTGTCGGCGTCGGCACTTTCATAGAGCTCGATGATGCGCTTGAGCATGATCTCGACCGTCTCGCAGACGCGCACCACCTCGCGCGTGGCATTGGCCAGCGCCTGGCTTGGCACGTCGAGCGCGCTCTCGTTGAGCGCGGACAGCTCGACGACGTCGAGCGAGGCGGCCGGCACGGGCCTAGTGCCGAGCGCCACGATCTTCTCCGAGGCGCGGTAGACGAACCCGGCCAGCGGCAGCCCGGCGAGCAGGATCAGCACATTGAACAGGATGTGGGCGTTGACGATCTGGTCCGCGGCCGTCGAACCGAGGAAGGCGAAGTGCGGCCTGAAGATCATGACCAGGATCAGCATGACCAGCGAGCCAAGCCCGCGCATCAGGAGATTGCCGATCGGCACGACGCGCACTTCGGGGCTCGACGAGCGTGTCAGCATCGGCGCGATAATCGAGGAGCCGAGATTGACGCCGAGGATGAGGACGACGCCGAGTTCCGGCGTGATCAGGCCACGACCGGCCAGCGTCGCCATCAAGAGAACCGCCGCGATGCTCGACTGGAACAGCCAGGTGATCAGCGCCGCCAGCAGATAGGCGGTGATGGAATCGGTGGAGAAGTAGTTGATGATGACCGGCAGGAGCTGGCTGTTGCGCAGCGGTTCCGATGCCTGGCCGATCATTTCCAGCGACAGGATCAACAGGCCGATGCCGACCAGGATGCGGCCGGACTGGCGCCAGTCGCGCCGCTCGGTGGCCATGAACATCACCGTGCCGGTGATCAGGCAAAGCGGCACCAGCAGGGTGAGATCGAAGGTCAGCAGCTTGACCACCAGCGCCGAGCCGATCTCGGCCCCACGCACGGCAAGTTGGCCCGCGGCGCCCGAGACGATGCCGGAGCCGGCGAAGGAGCCGACCAGCAGCGTGACGGCGGTGGAACTCTGCAGGGCGATGGCGAGGCCGGTGCCGGCCAGCACCGCCATGATCGGATTGCGCATGGTGGCGCGCAGACGATGGCGCAACACGTCGCCATAGGCACGCTCGACGCCGGTCTTCACCATGCGGGTGGCAAACAGCATCAGCGCCACGGCGCCGGCCAGATGCAGAAGGACGACGGAGCCGCTCATCTTGTCGCCCGCGTGCGAACAGGGCGCGCGACGCGGCCAGCGTGGCGAGCGGGATGAAAAGCGGGGTTACGAATCATGTTCATGGCAGTGGCCGATAATAACTCGAATATTTTAGCCGGATAATAAAATCTTGTGGATTTCAAAGGGCCGTTGCCGCGCGACAGGCAGTGTCGGAAAATGGATTGAGGCGCAAAAGGTTGCATTGCCGGGCTACCGTGGCACGGCGGATTCGCGCGGGTTGCCGCGCTTGTCTCCTACCTTTGCGAGGATGTTCAACTCCCTCGATTAAATGAAGGAATTCATTACACAATTGTAATGCCGGCGTTCAGTTTCGGTTCATCAGTGCCGCGCTATTCCCCTGATGTCGACAACCAGGAGACTTCTGATGAAACGCATTGTCCTTTCCGCCCTCGCTTTCTCGATGCTGGCCGCCACGTCGTTCACCAGCCAGGCCGCACCGCTGACTGCGCAGGTCGCACCACAGTCGAACTATAGCCAGGTCGACTGGCAGAAGCCCGGCCACCATACCGATGTGAAGAAGCGCGTCTTCAAGAAGACGGTCGTCGTGAAGCGCAGCCATTGGCGCAATGGCCAGAAATATTCCAGCTGGAAGCGTCACCAACCGATCCGCGATTATGGCCGCTATGGCCTGCATCGTCCCGGCCGTGGCCAGGAATGGATCCGCGTCGGCAACGACTATGTGCTGGTCGGCATCCTCTCCGGCGTCATCTTCGGCGCGCTTGCCGCTCATTAACCGGCACTTAGCCGGACATTTGAAGGGAGGCGGCCCGCCATGGCCGCTTTTCTGCCGTCCGCGACCAACTCCTCACCAACATTAAGAAGTTTTGAAACAGCTTGCCGAAAATATCACGATGTGCGATATTTTCGAGGTGAAGCGGGTCATTCTCCTTCCTCTGGCTGCCAAGGCGCTGCGAAAGCATCGGGCGGATGCCGAGAGAATTCTGTCGAAGATAGAAGCATATGCCAATGACCCGAGCAGCCTTGCAAACATGGTCAAGGCGTTGCAAGGCTCGACCGCTCTGCGTTTGAGGGTGGGTGACTATCGTGTGATGTTCGAGGAAACGGATCAGGAGATCATCGTCACCAGGATCGGACCGCGCGGGTCGGTTTATGATTGAAGGGATGCCAAGGTGAACAACGTTGCCTATGTCACGACGCCAGGTGGCGAGGAACTGGCCATCTTACCACGCAGCGAACTGGATGCGTTGCGGGAATCGCTGGACCACGCACAGGCGCTGGGCAGCTTTCGCGCAGGCCAGATTCCAGGACTTACTCCGGACGAGGCACGGGCTCTTGTCGCAGCGGTCTCTCCGCTTGCTTTCTGGCGCAGGTATCGCAAGCTTACCCAAGCTGTGCTCTCCGCGTCCGTCGGAGTGACGCAGAACTATCTTTCTGAAATCGAGAACGGAAAGCGTGGAGGGGATGTCGCGCTTTGGCTGCGGCTGGCTCGCGCGCTCGAACTGCCGGTTGAAAGTCTCGTCGACGAAGGCGATTGATCGACAGGCTATAGGCAAGGCCGCCTTTTGCCCTGTGGAAACCGGGTATGGCCCGCATTAGGGGTCGTCGGATTTCGCGGGCATGATTATATGGTGGGGAAACGAGTTCCCCGATGCGCTTTCCGCCTGCTTTCCTCGACGAGATACGCGACCGCGTGCCGATTTCATCGGTTATCGGCCAGCGCGTTGCGTGGGACCGGAAGAAGACCAACGCGCCGCGCGGCGACTATTGGGCCTGCTGCCCGTTCCATGGCGAGAAGAGCCCGTCCTTCCACTGCGAGGACAAGAAGGGCCGCTACCATTGTTTCGGCTGCTCGGTCTCGGGCGATCATTTCAAGTTCCTGACCGAACTCGACGGGATGAGCTTTCCCGAAGCGGTCGAAAAGATCGCCGACATGGCCGGCGTGCAGATGCCGGTTCGCGATGCCCAGGAGGAGCGGCGCGAAAAGGAACGCGCCAGCCTGACCGACGTCATGGAGATGGCGACCACCTTCTTCCAGGAACGGCTGCAGGGACCGGAAGGCGCGAAAGCCCGCGCCTATCTGCGCGATCGTGGACTGACACCGGCGACGCAGCAATCGTTCCGGCTCGGCTTCGCGCCCGATAGCCGCAATGCGCTCAAGGAGCATCTCGCCGCCAAGGGTGTTCCCAAGGCCGATATCGAGGCCTGCGGGCTGGTGCGCCACGGCGACGACATCCCGGTTTCCTATGACTGGTTCCGCGACCGCATCATGTTCCCGATCCCGGATTCGCGCGGCAAGATCATCGCCTTCGGCGGGCGCGCGCTGCAGCCGGATGCGCTGGCCAAATACATGAACTCGCCCGATACCGAGCTCTTCCACAAGGGCAATGTGCTCTATAATTTCGCCCGCGCCCGCCAAGCAATGGGAAAGGGGGCCCTGGCCAAGGGCGGCACGGTCATCGCCGTCGAGGGCTATATGGACGTCATCGCGCTGGCGCAGGCCGGCTTCGAGAATGTCGTGGCGCCGCTCGGCACCGCGCTCACCGAAAACCAGCTTGAATTGCTTTGGCGCATGGCGCCGGAGCCGATGTTGTGTTTCGACGGCGACAAGGCTGGGCTGAAGGCGGCGTGGCGCGCGGCCGACATGGCACTGCCGTCGGTGCAGGCCGGGCGTTCGGCGCGCTTCGCGCTGCTGCCGGAAGGCAAGGATCCCGACGATCTGGTCAAGGCCGAAGGACCGGATGCTTTCCGTCGCGTACTGGCCGACGCACGGCCGCTGGTCGATCTGCTGTGGATGCGTGAGACGGCGGGCGGCGTCTTCGATACGCCGGAGCGGCGGGCCGAGCTTGAGAAGACGCTGCGCGAGCTGACCAGCCGTATCCGCGACGAAAGCCTGCGCTACCATTATCAGCAGGAGATGCGCGAACGCGTGCTGAGCTTCTTCGGCTCGCAGCGCAGTGCGCGCCAAGGGCGTCAAGATGGCGGCCGGCCAGGCGAGCGCGGCCAGGGCAAGACGCCCGCACCCGGCGGACAGTTCGCCAAGAGTGGCGGCGGCCGCATCGCGATCACTGAAAGCCTCGGCCAGTCAGCTTTGGTCAAGCGTGGCAGCGAGGGGATGTCGGTGCGCGAGGCGACGATCATTGTCGCGCTGATCAACCATCCAGCGTTGATCGACGAGAATTTCGCGCATATCGAGTTTCTCGATCTCGCCAACTCCGATCTGCGACGGCTGCATGCGGCGATCCTCGATGCGATGGCGCATGACATGGCCAATGACCGTCATGCCGTTATCGCCACGATCGAACGCGCCGGCTGCGCCGAGATCTGGGAGCGGGCCGTCGGCTTGATCCGGCGTATGCGTCAATGGCCGGCGCTGGAGACCGCTGCCCTTGACGATGCCCGCGACGCTTTCAGCCAGGCACTGCACTTGCAGCGCAGCGCGCGCACCTTACATAAGGAGCTGAAACAGGCGGAAGCGGCGCTCGCCACCGATCCCACGGACGAAAACTACCGGCACCTGATCGAAATTCAGGCGCAATTTCAGGATGTACAGGCAACGGAAGCGCTGATCGAAGGATTCGGCGTGTCCTCGGGCAGGGCCGGGCGGGCTTAGTTTGAAGCGAGTGAAATGTGAAGGCGTTGTTGCGCGTCGAAATGGCGTGCGGCGGGCTAAGTCGGGTAATTGATTCGCTTTTTTAAGGCGAATCATGCGAGAGGCGCTTGACCTTCTGGCAGAATGACGGAATCAGGACGATTCGAAACGTTAACCCGAACCCGCGTCGACGGGAAATAAGCGATGTGAGGGTACTGGTCACTGGACAGGCAGCCTGCCTGCCACAGATACCAGGGTTAATCTGGACTTAATGCATGTTGCCCAAAAGGAAACCGGTTTTGGGGCAACGACATGCACCAAACGATGAGTTGATGCAGTTACTGGCCCGGTGAAGCGCGTTCATAAGCGAGCGCATCCGATTTGACTGGTCCGACAGCTTACGCGGCTTTGATGTTCGGCCGCTAGGAGAAGATAAAGACTATGGCGACAAAGGAAAAGGAAGAGGTCGAAACCGAACGCGAAGGCGCCACCGATGGCCCTCTGCTCGACCTTTCCGATGATGCTGTCAAGAAGATGATCAAGGCCGCCAAGAAGCGCGGCTATGTCACCATGGACGAGCTGAATTCGGTGCTGCCCTCCGAGGAAGTCACCTCCGAGCAGATCGAGGACACGATGGCGATGCTGTCCGACATGGGCATCAACGTGGTCGAGGACGACGAGCAGGGCGAGGAGCCCGAAGCCGCCGACACCGCGGCCGATGCCGAGGAAGACGCCAACGAACTGGCCGAGCAGACCGGCACCGCCGTTGCCGCCACCACGACGAAGAAAGAGCCGACCGACCGCACCGACGATCCGGTGCGCATGTATCTGCGCGAGATGGGCTCGGTCGAGTTGCTGTCGCGCGAGGGCGAAATCGCCATCGCCAAGCGCATCGAGGCCGGCCGCGAGACGATGATCGCGGGCCTGTGCGAAAGTCCGCTGACTTTCCAGGCCATCATCATCTGGCGCGACGAACTCAACGAATCCAAGATCCTGCTGCGCGAGATCATCGACCTCGAAGCCACCTATGCCGGACCGGAAGCCAAGCAGGCGCCGGTCGTCGAGCGCATCGAGGAAGCCAAGGTCGAGGATAAGCCGCGCCGTTCGCGCGACGAGGAAGACGACATCACCAATGTCGCCGCCGATACGCGCGGGCTGGTGGATGACGACGAGGAAGACGAGGACGAAGCGAGCCTTTCGCTGGCGGCCATGGAAGCGGAACTCCGCCCGCAGGTGATGGAGACGCTCGACGTCATCGCCGACACTTACAAGAAGCTGCGCAAGCTGCAGGACCAGCAGGTCGAGAACCGTCTGGCCGCCGCCGGCACGCTGTCGCCCAGCCAGGACCGCCGGCTGAAGGAGCTGAAGGACCAGCTGATCAAGGCGGTGAAGTCGCTGTCGCTCAACACGGCGCGCATCGAGGCGCTGGTCGAGCAGCTCTACGACATCAACAAGCGCCTGGTGCAGAACGAGGGCAAGTTGCTCAGGCTCGCCGAAAGCTATGGCGTGCGCCGCGAGGAGTTCCTGAAGGAATATCAGGGTTCCGAGCTCGACCCGAACTGGACGCGCGCGATCGGCAACCTGACCTCGCGCGGCTGGAAGGAATTCACCAAGAACGAGAAGGACGCGATCAAGGACCTGCGCGCCGAGATCCAGAACCTCGCCACCGAAACGGCGATCTCGATCCTGGAATTCCGCAAGATCGTCAACCAGGTGCAGAAGGGCGAGCGCGAAGCGGCGATCGCCAAGAAGGAAATGGTCGAGGCCAATCTGCGCCTCGTCATCTCCATCGCCAAGAAATACACCAATCGCGGCCTGCAGTTCCTCGACCTGATCCAGGAAGGCAATATCGGCCTGATGAAGGCGGTGGACAAATTCGAATACCGCCGTGGCTACAAGTTCTCGACCTACGCGACATGGTGGATCAGGCAGGCGATCACCCGTTCGATCGCCGATCAGGCGCGCACCATCCGCATTCCGGTGCACATGATCGAAACGATCAACAAGATCGTGCGCACCTCGCGCCAGATGCTGCACGAGATCGGCCGCGAGCCGACGCCGGAAGAACTGGCCGAAAAGCTCGCCATGCCGCTCGAAAAAGTGCGCAAGGTGCTGAAGATCGCCAAGGAGCCGATCTCGCTCGAAACGCCGGTCGGCGACGAGGAGGATTCGCATCTGGGCGATTTCATCGAGGACAAGATGGCGATCCTGCCGATCGACGCGGCGATCCAGGCCAATTTGCGCGAGACCACCACGCGCGTGCTGGCCTCGCTGACGCCGCGCGAGGAGCGCGTTCTGCGCATGCGCTTCGGCATCGGCATGAACACCGACCATACGCTTGAAGAGGTCGGCCAGCAGTTCTCGGTCACCCGCGAACGTATCCGCCAGATCGAGGCCAAGGCGTTGCGCAAGCTGAAGCACCCGAGCCGCAGCCGCAAGCTCAGGAGCTTCCTGGATAGCTAGGACCTCCGACATCAAAGAGTTCAAGGGCGCCACTGGCGCCCTTTTTCGGTTTCGGGGCATGCTCTTGCGGCTCGGACGCTTCGGGAGGATAATTTCGTATCGGATGCATTTTCTGGGCGACAACCCGGATGCCCGCCCCGGCGAAGCCGCCGTGCTCCGTGGCCCCGGAGGAGGTGTGCCATGACAAGCTACATCGTGCTGATGAACTGGACCGAGCAGGGCGCCAAAAACGTGCGCGATTCACCGAAGCGGCTCGACGCCGCCAGGAAGCAGCTGGGAGATATGGGCGGATCGTTCAAGGCGTTCTACCTGACCATGGGCGAGTACGACATGGTGGCGCTGGTCGAAGCCCCCGACGACGCGGTCCTGGCGCGTTTCTCGCTGATGCTGGCGGCGGCCGGCAACGTCAGGACGCGAACGTTGAAGGCCTTCCCCGAATTCGCCTACCGCGAGATCATCACCTCGCTCGGATAGAGCCGTGACGAGACAGCGCGTAAAGCGCGTCGCCACTTTTGGGTAACGTGCGTTAGGATGTGGCCATGTCCGAACCGCATTCCCATTCGCATCTGTGGCCCGGCGTGCCGCTCGCGCTTGGCTCCGCCGCCTTGTTCGGGGCGACGCCGCCGCTCAGCAAGCTGCTGCTCGACGGCGTCAATCCCTTCATGCTGGCCGGACTGCTCTATCTCGGTGCCGGTCTCGGCCTCGCCTTGTATCGTTTGCTTCGGGGCAGGCAGGCCGCAGCCGAGGAAGCGCAGCTGACCGCTGGGGATATTCCCTGGTTGACGTTGGCAATCGGCATGGGCGGCATCATCGCGCCGGTGCTGCTGATGTTCGGTTTGACCCTCAACACGGCGTCCAGTTCGGCGCTGCTGCTCAATCTGGAAGGGCTGTCGACGATGACGATCGCCTGGCTCGTCTATCGCGAGAATGTCGACCGGCGTCTGCTTTTTGGCGCCTTCGCCATTCTGGCCGGCGCCGTTCTGCTGTCCTGGCAAGGTGACGGCATCGCCTTCAACCGTGGCGCCCTGCTGGTGGCGGGGGCTTGTGTGGCCTGGGGGCTCGACAACAATTTCACGCGCAGGATCTCGGCCACCGACCCGGTGATGATCGCCATGCTGAAGGGTCTGGTGGCGGGCGTCGTCAATGTCGGGCTGGCGCTTGCCGGCGGGGCTTCGTTTCCCCCAGCATCAATCGTCGCGGCCACCGCGGCCGTCGGCTTCTTCGGCATCGGCGTCAGCCTAGTGATGTTCATCGTGGCACTGCGTCATCTGGGCACCGCACGGACGGGAGCCTATTACTCGCTCGCCCCTTTTATCGGCGCGTTGCTGGCAATCGCCATCCTGGGTGACGCCGTCACGCTCAAGCTGGCGGTCGCAGGGCTTCTGATGGGCATCGGCCTCTGGCTGCATCTGTCGGAACGCCATGAGCACGAGCACGAACACGAGGAACTTGAACACGAGCACAGCCATGTGCATGACGAGCACCACCAGCACCATCATGACGAGCCGGTGAGCGAACCGCATTCGCACTGGCACCGGCATGCGCCGATGCGCCACCGGCATCCGCATTATCCCGACCTGCACCATAGGCATGGCCACGGGTAAATGCTCACCGTCTGGTACAACACGCGCTGCCCGGTTTGCGATACCGGCATCAGCAGGCAGAAGCGGCGGTTGATCGAAGCGGTCAAGGCCGGACGGATCGAGTTTCGCGACATCAACCTTGAACCGGCAGCGCTTGCCGGATTTGGCGCGTCCCTTGAGGATATCCGCCGCCGGCTGCACGCCACCGACGCGGGTGGCCAACTGCTGGTCGGCGCCGACGTGGCGATTGCCGTGTGGAAGGTCACGCCGGGCGAGGGCTGGCTGGCGACTTTGTTCGGCAATCCGGTTGTCTTGCCGCTGACACGCTTTGCCTATGATCGTTTCGCCGACCTGCTCTATGCCTGGAACCGACGCAAGGGTCGCTGGTAGCAGCTCGTCATTGATGGCCAGGAGCGCGAAGGTCCGGAGGACATCTCCGGACCTTTTTCGTGCGAGCTATCGGCTGGCCGGTTCGCACAGCGTGCCGACAATGCGGCGTACCATCGGCAGCACCAGCAGCAGCGTCGGAAACGCCACCAGCCAGGACAGGCCCCAGGCGGTCAACCAGATGGAAGCCAGGCCGGGATGGAAACCGAGGCTTTTCAGCGTCGAGATGAACGAGACGATGAAGGTCATCAACAGCGACAGCACCAGCGGGCTGAGAACAGCGGCATAGTGCGCAGGCAGCTTCCTGCGCTGATGTCTTGCAGTCATTTTGGGAGTTTCCCTGAATTGTCCGGTCCGTCGCATTGGCATCCATTCGCCGGTGACCGGCTGAATTGCCCGGAAAGGCCGGGGTTGGATGCGTTGCTTGACGTCAGACGCTTACGGAGCAGCCGAGGCGCTCGCGGGCCTTCTAGCGGCACGTTCCGGTGAAAGCAAGCCTCTTGGCATCGTTTCGAGATACATCGTAAGATATATCTTGACTCCAGCGATTGGCTTGCCTAATTAAGATATATCGTAAGATAGAACTCAAGGAGCAATCAATGCACAAGCAATTCGGGCACAATCATTTCGGCGAGCGCATGTTCATGCACATGGCCGGCAAATTTGGTGGCAGAGGAGGCGGCGGTTTCGGCCCGTTCGGGCATGGTGGTCGTGGCGGTGGACGCGGCGGCCCGGGCGACATGTTCCGCGCAGGCCGCATGCTGGCCGACGGCGACCTCAAGCTGATCACGCTGTCGCTGCTGGCCGAGGCACCGCGCCACGGCTACGACATCATCAAGGCACTGGAAGAGCGCACCAGCGGCATCTACAGCCCGAGCCCGGGCGTGGTCTACCCGACCCTGACCTTCCTGGAAGAGGCCGGCTACGCCGCCTCCGCCGCCGACGGCAACAAGAAGGTGTTCTCGATCACCGAGGCGGGCCAAGCGCATCTTGCCGACAATCGCGAGATGATCGACGGCGTGCTCGACCATCTCGAGCGTTTCGGCCGCAAGATGGCCAAGGCGCGCGACTGGTTCGGCTGGAACGACGAGAGCGAAGAGGGCGGTCGTCGTGGCGGTCGTGGTGGCCGTTCGGAAGCACGCGACGAGTTCCGTGCCGTGCGCCACCGGCTGCGCGCGGCTCTGGGCGACTTCGTCGATGCCCCGGCCGACAAGCAGGCCGAGGCGATCGCCATCCTCGAAGCCGCCGCCGAGGCGCTGGAAGCGCTGTCGCACAAGTAAGGTCTTCCGGCACGGCCGGACGCAGCCCTTGCCCGCCGGGCCAAGGACCGATAGTGAAATTCATCCCGCGCCACGCTACATGGTGTGGGATGAATGCTGTTGGAGGAAGCCCCGATGTCTTTTCTGAAGCGTCTTTTCGGCGGTGGTGGCGGCAATGAAGCGGCCGAGCCAAAAAACGCGGCACCAGCCAAGCAGGTCGAGCACAAGGGCTTTCTGATCAGCGCCACGCCCTACAAGGCGGACGGCCAATACCAGACCTGCGGCGTCGTCTCCAAGGAGATCGACGGTGTGGTGAAGGAACACAAATTCATCCGCGCCGACCGCTTCGCCGGGCTCGATGACGCCGTCGACATCTCGATCAAGAAGGGCATTCAGCTGGTCGACGAGCAGGGCGAGCGGATTTTCGGTTAGGCAGGACTGGTCGAGGCAACGAAATGTCGGCCCTCCGCAGGAAGCAGTTATTCGCCGCCAGTTTCTCGAACAACGGCCGTGGGCCGCAAGCAGAGAGTCTCGACAATGAGCGTAGCATTTGCCAAGGAGGAAAGTGCTGAGGCAGCATCGGAAACCATCCTGCCGGCTCGCCCTGTCTCCGACCGGATCAACCTCGTCACGGAGGCGGGCCTCAAGATGCTGCAGGATGAATTGGCTGGCGCTCAGCAGGCTCTCGAGGCCGCCAACATGCTGGAGGATGTCAACGAGAGGCGACGGCAGTCGGCGGTTCCGGTTCGAGATATGCGCTATTATGCCGAGCGCGTCCGTACGGCTCAGCTTATGTCGGCGCCCACGTCCAATGATGTGATCGCCTTCGGGCACAGCGTCACTTTCAAGCGTGATGATGGACGCATTCAGACCTTCCGTATCGTCGGCGAGGATGAGGCCAACCCGTCTCAAGCTTCGATATCGCATGGTTCGCCGGTTGCTATCGTGCTGACTGGCAAAACCGTTGGCGACTTTGTCCAGCTAGGGCAGCGCGAGCTTGAGATCCTGTCCATTTCTTAGTTGGACATCGGTATGATGCACGACCGGGGCGAGTGCCTGGAACCAATGACGGGTGAGACTGTTCAGTTGTAACTTTGAACCACGCTGACGAGCCCAGCCTTTGGGCAAGCGGCCACCTCAAGGAGCTCTCATCATGACGATTTCCAGAATTCGTTCACTCGCGGTTGCCGTCATCGCGGCAGGGGCAGTCAGCGTTGCCGGCGCCGCGCATGCCGACAGCGGCACGATTCGCTTTGCCATCTACAAGGCGGCCTTTTTCGTTGGTGGATCCGGGGGCGAGGGCACGCTGACCTTCCATGGTCGTCGCTATCCCATCTCGGTCGCCGGCGTCTCGGGCGGCCTCGCCTTCGGGGTCTCCAAGACCTATTTCCACGGGACCGTGCGCCACATCAGGCGCGCCCGGGATGTGACGGGGGTCTACGGTGCGGCGGGCGGTGGTGGCACGCTCGGCAAAGGGGCTCAGGTGATCGTCATGACCAATGACAAGGGCGCCCAACTCGAACTGTCAGGCAAGCAGGTAGGCCTGCAAGTCAACGCCGATCTCAGCGGTATGTCCATCACGGTGAAGTAAGAGGTTCGTCAGTCCTGGAAATGGACCTGGCCGTGGCGCCGCCGCGTGCCCCGGCTTAAACGCGCGCAATCGCCAAAAGCCAAGCCAGGATATCGAGCAACAGTAAGAGCAGCGCAATCTGCAACGCCACCCGAAGCCGCTGGATAATTCGCCAGTTGCTGGCCATGTCCGCCTTGATGCGCAGGGCAAGCGCGCGGCGCATCGCCGACATCGTCGTCGGCTTCTCGCCGTCGACATATTGATAGAGCAGCTCTTCGGGATCGAAGCGGAATGTATATTGGTGATAGGGCCAAAGCATGAAGACGATCAGTCCGCCGATGCCGAACAGCAGGGCCACCGCCGTCCAGTCCCAAGGCCCAAGACCGTTGGCAAGGGCCGCGCCGCCGAGCAACGAGTTGGCGAATGCGGTGGCAAAGATAAGGCTGCCGGCGCGGGTGCTCATGTTCTCCACAAGGGTCTGCTGTTGCGTGAGACCTCTCACCGCCTCCTGATAAATGAACGCAAGACGCGGATCGTCGTCGGCAACACCGCTTTCGACAATTCGGTTGCTTTCTCTTCCACTCGGACGTTCGGCCATAAGGGCGCCTCTCTGGTGTGGCGGGGACGCGCGAGCTTAGCCCCGATCCCTCGTCGCAGAAAATATGCTGGCCGTGGACCACTACACTTCGGCAAGGCCTGGGACGGCTGTAAAGCCGGCAGAACCAGTTGATCCGAACGGGCCAGACTCACACGTGCCTAGCCCGCATGGCTCGGATTCGATCCGGCCGAGGACCATGGCAGTTCACCGTTTCCATGAAACGGTGAACTGCTCTAGCTCTTTATTTTGACACAATTCCGGACGGAAAACCGTTTCACACTTTTCCTGGAATTGCTCTAAGCCGCCTGCAACTCCCGGCGGGGCAGCGGCGGGAAGGCGATGGCGATGCCGACCGCGCCAAGCCCGATGAGGGCCGAGCCGATGAACAGCCAGGAATAGTTGGCGTAGGCATCGAACACCATGCCGCCGGCCAGCGGTCCCAACGCCATGCCGAGGCTGGACAGCATCGTGGCGGCGCCGAACACGGTGCCGAGGATGGGCTGGCCGAAATATTCGCGCGCCAGCACCGCGTAGAGCGGCATGACGCCGCCATAGGTGGCGCCGAAGATGACGGCCAGCATGTAGAACTGCTCGAGCCGGCTGATCGAGAGATAGGCGGCAATGACGATCGCCTGGATCGCTAGGCCCGCGATCAGCACCGGCTTGACGCCAAGCCTGTCGGCCAGCACGCCGTAGAAAAGTCGGCCGCCGAGGCCGGCAAGGCCCTCGACGCTGTAGATCGAGACGGCTGCCATGGGCGCGACGCCGCACAGCATGGCATAGCTGACCATATGGAAGATCGGCCCGGAATGCGCCGCGCAGCAGGCAAAGAAGGTGAGGCCCAGTACGATGAATTGCGGCGAGCGCAGCGCCTGGCCGACCGTCAGGCCGGCGCCCTCGGTAGCCGGCGCTGGACTCGCAGCCGCCGTTGCTGGCTTTGGCGGCTGACGGACCAGCAGCACGGCCGGCAACAGCAGCACCCAGGCGGTGATGCCGATGTCGAACATGGCGGTGCGCCAGTCGTAGGCTGAGATCAGCCAGCGGGCGAAGGGCGAGATCGTCATCGGCGCCACGCCCATGCCGGCCGAGACCAGCGAGACGGCAAGGCCGCGGTTTGTCTCGAACCAGCCCGTGGTCAGCGCGATCATCGGCGCGAAGAAGGCGCTGGCGGCGAGGCCGACCAGCACGCCATAGGTGATCTGGAAGCTGAGCAGCGAACCGGCGCGGCTGGCCAGCACCAGCGCCGACCCGAGCAGCACCGCGCCGATCGTGACGACGATGCGGGCTCCAAAACGGTCCGAAATGGCGCCCCAGGCGAAGCCGCCAAGGCCCATCACCAGGAAGTTAAGGGTCATGGCGCTCGAAATGCCGGCGCGCGACCAGTTGGTGTCGATCGCCATCGGCTCAAGGAAGATCGCCAGCGAAAACATCGTGCCGATGGCGACACAGGACATCAGCGCGCCAGCCGCGACGATGACCCAACGATAGGAAAGGTTCATTCAAATCTCCCATGCCAGAGGGCAGCGCTGCGCGCTGCTTGCCTCCGAAGGACGCTGGCACCGAGGCCGATCCTACAATCCGGTTGCATTTTTTATCCAGTCTGAAATGACGGGGTTTTTCGTTGGCTCAGATCGGCAGTTCCGACGTGTATTTGATCGTCTGGCTGGGAACGTCGGTCTTGACGTTCTGCACGCCCTTGATGCGGCTCAGATGCTCCGACTGGAAGCGGCGGTAGTCGTCGATGCCGGCCGCCACCACGCGCACCATGGCATCGCAGTCGCCGAGCATCAGGTAGCACTCCATCACCTGCGGCAGCTTGGCCACTTCGGTGGCGAAATGCTCGATCGTGTCCTCGTCCTGTGCCTTCAGCCAGATGCGGGTGAAGAAGGTCAGGCCCTTGCCGATGCTGGCCGGGTTGAGCACGGCGACATAGCGGTCGATGATACCGGCTTCCTCCAGCAGCTTCACGCGCCGCAGGCAAGGCGAGGGCGACAGCCCGACTTCATTGGCCAGATCGGTGTTGGCCATGCGGCCGTCGCGTTGCAGCGCTCGCAGGATCCGCTTGTCGATCTCGTCCAGCTTCATGGTTTTGGATTCCATCTATTCGGCAATTTGTGACACTCAATGCCGAAATTCGGTGAAATACAACAATCTTTGCAACCAAATTGCGGACCGATATCGGTATGTTTGCCCCGACATCAGTTGATTTCAAATGCAGGGAAGCGGTGGCCGTGAGGTCAGCCGATGGATAACCATGAGTATTTCACAGGCAGTCGAGACGGCGGGCGACGGTTCGAGATCCGAATTCCGTCGTGGCGTGGCGTCATGCGCACCGGTGCTGTTCGGTACCATCCCCTATGCGCTGGTGCTCGGCGCCCAGGCAACCCAGAAAGGGCTGAGCACGGTCGAACTGTCCGCGATGACCGGGCTGAACTTTGCCGGTGGCTCGGAATTCGCGGCGGTCCAGTTGTGGACGTCGCCGCCGCATATCGCGCTCATCGTTGCCATCACCTTCCTGGTCAACAGCCGTCATTTGCTGATGGGAGCGGCACTGGCGCCGTTCCTGCGCGATCTGCCGAAGCGCAAGGTCTTTCCGGCGCTGTTTTTTATGTGCGATGAAAGCTGGGCACTTGGACTTGCCGATGCCAGGCAGCGTGCCGTTGCAGGCATCACGCCGGCCTTCAGCCCGCACTATTATATGGGCGCCGCACTCGCGATTTATCTCACCTGGGTGGCTTTCACCACGCTGGGTGCCTTGCTCGGCCCGATGCTGGGCCGTGTGGAGACCTACGGTTTCGACATGGCGTTCCCGGCCGTCTTCCTGGTGCTGATGCGCGGCATGTGGACGGACATGGCGGCGGCGCGGCTCTGGCTGATCAGCCTCGTCGTCGCGGCGCTGTTCTATCTCTTCGTCCCGGGCGCCTGGTATGTCGCCGCCGGCGCGGTGTCAGGGCTGGTCGCGGCCTGGCTGATGGCAGGTGATGCATGATCGACGCAACGACCCTTCTCACCATCGTGCTGATGGCCTGCGTTACCTACCTGACCCGGATCGGCGGCTATGTCGTGCTGCGTAATCGCACGCTCGGTGCCCGCGCCACGGCGGTGATGGAGGCGGCACCTGGTTGCGTGCTGATCTCGGTGATCGCGCCGGCCTTCGTGTCGAGGAATCCGGCCGACCTTCTGGCGCTGGGGATCACTCTCGCCGCCGCAACGCGGCTGTCCATGCTGCCAACTGTGTTGATCGGGATCTCTTCGGCGGGGCTGTTGCGGCATCTGATTGGCTAAAACGAAAAAGGCCAGGCGCCGAGGCGTCTGCCTTTTTCAATCCAGATGGTCGGTGTGACTTACGCTGCCGCCGCGACATCGCGGGTAGCTGCAACCACGGCGTCGACCTTGGCGGTCGCCTTGGCGAGCGCTGTGGCTACCGCGTCGGGTCCCATGCCGACGCCTTCGATGCGGATGACGTCTACATCGGTCATGCCGAGGAAGCCGAGCACGCCGCGCAAGTACGGAATGGCGTGATCGAACTGCACGGCGGCGCCCTCCGAATAGATGCCGCCGGAAGCGAGCACGATATAGACCTTCTTGCCGGTGACGAGGCCCTTGGGGCCGTTTTCGCCGTAGGCAAAGCTCTTGCCGGAGCGGGCGATGTGATCGACCCACGACTTCAGCGTCGAGGAAATGTTGAAATTGATGAAGCCGGTGGCGAGGATCACCGTGTCGGCGGCGAACAGTTCGTCGAGCACGACATCGGAGACACCGACGACTTCCGCCTGGCGCGGGGTGCGGGCCTCGACCGGCGTATAGATGCCGGTCGCGTAGTCGGCATCGATGTGCGGCAGCGGGTTGGCGACCAGATCACGCACCACGAGCGTGTTGGACGGATCGGCGGCGAGCAGCTTCTCGGCGAATTCGGTGGCGATACGGGTCGAGTGCGAAGCGGCGCCACGCGGGCTTGAGGTGACAAGAAGAATGGACATTTTGGGCTCTCCAGTGGTTGGAATGATTTGTCCCACCACATATGGGCTATCGATCCATTGGATAAACCAGTATAATTCCTATACGATCCATCAATAAAATAGATACAGCGATGCAACCCAATCCGACGCTCGACCAACTTCAGATCCTGGTGACGGTCGCCGAAACCGGCAGTTTCTCGGCTGCCGGGCGCAAGCTCAACCGGGCGCAGTCCGTGATCAGCTACGGGATCGCCAATCTCGAGGCGCAGCTCGGGCTGAAACTGTTCGAGCGCGAGGGCACGCGCGAGCCGCAGCTGACCGAGATAGGCCGGGCGATGCTGGAAGATGCGCGTCGTATGATCGGCGTGCTGCAGCGCATGCGCTCGCGCGTCGACAGCCATCATCAGGGGCTTGAGGCCGAAGTTGCGCTGTCGGTCGATGCGACGCTGCCGTCACCGGTGCTGGTTCGGGTGCTGAAGGCGTTCGAGGCACAGTTTCCGACCGTGATGTTACGCCTGCACATCGGCACGCTTGGGCTGATCCCCGATCATGTCGTCAGCGGGCAGGCCGACCTTGGCATTGGCGGCCTGCTGGGCGAGGTCGATGTGCATCTCGTGCGTATCGGCTTCATGTCGATCGTGCTGGCAGCCGCGCCCACCCACCCGCTGGCGTTGCTGCCAAAACCAGTGGCGATCGAGGATGCCCGCGAACACACCCAGCTTGTCGTCACCGACCAGTCGGAGCGCACCAAGGGGCGCGACTTTGGCGTCTACGCCTACCGCACCTGGCGGCTGACGGACGTGCGTACCAAGCATACGCTGATGCGCGAGGGGTTGGGCTGGGGCGGGCTGCCGCGCTGGCTGATCGCCGACGATCTGGCGAGCGGCCGGCTGGTGGAACTCGACCTTGAGTCCTTCAGGGAGGTCAGTTCGCCCCTGTTTGCCATGCATCGCAAGGATCGCAGCCCGAAGCCGGCGGCGGCCTGGCTGATCGACCAATTCAAGCGCCAGCTCGGCTGCTTCAACGAGTTCGAGCCTGGCGAGGTGCCCGAGGAAGAGCCGGAGACAGTCCCTCGATCAGCGCCATGAGAACGGCCCGGTAATCCTCGGCCGAGGCGCCGCCCTCGATGGCCAGGGCGGCGCGGTCGAAGGCTGCGCCGAGCAGCGCGGTCAGCGCCTCCGCCGGCAATCTCGTCATCGTCTGCGCCCGCATTGCCGCGACCAGCCCCTCGCGCAGCGAGCGGTTGCCGTGGCGGTTGTCGATCGCATCCATGGCGGCGCGGCCAAGTACGGCGGGACCATCGAGCAGCAGCAGCCGCGTGCGGCCGGGTGCGCGCATGGCGGCGAGATAGGCATCCGAACCGGCAATCAGCGCGTCGCGGGCATCGAGCGATGGCGGCGAGGCGCGCTCGATCTCGTCGGCCACCGCCGCCGCCTCCTGCTCGACGACGGCGGCAAAGAGCGCCTGCTTGTCGGCGAAATGGTGATAGAGCGCGCCGCGCGTGACGCCGGCGGCGGCGACAATCTCGGGCGTGCCGGTCTCGGCATAGGATTTTTCGGTGAACAGCTTTCGCGCCGCGGCGATCAGATCGGCGCGCGTCGCCTCGGTGCGGTCGCGGTTGGAGCGGCGCGCGGAGTCCCGTTGCATACATGCAGCCTGTATGTTAAACAATTTACATACAGATTGTATGTTATCTGAAGGGAGAAAGGAAGATGAGGACCACGAGCTATTACCCGGTCCTGATGACCGGTGACGTTGCCGGTACGGCGGCTTTCTATGTCAGGCATTTCGGCTTCCGGCCGCTGTTCGAGATCGACTGGTACGTGCACCTGCAATCGGTGGACACCAAACGTGTCAATCTCGGCGTTGTCCAGGGCGACCACGAGACGATCCCTGAGGAGGGGCGGGGCCGCACATCGGGCCTGTTGATCAATTTCGAGGTCCGCGACCCGGACGCGGTCTATGAGCGGATCCTTGCCGCCGGCCTGCCGATTCTGTGCTCTCTGCGCGACGAACCCTTCGGTCAGCGCCACTTCATCACCAAGGATCCCAATGGCGTGCTGATCGACGTCATAAAGCCGATACCGCCGAGTGGGGAGTTTCTGGCGCAATATGCGGACGGTGCGGCGGGAGCCTGAACGTCGGCTCAACTCGCCCTCGCCACCGGCGTCACCGTCACCTGGCTGACGCCGGTGCGGCGCACGACGGTGCACAGCGTCTCGCGGCCGATGCGCTCGGCGTCGAGCATACGCACGAGGTCGTCGACGCCGGTGACCGGGCGGCCATCGATGGCGGCGATGATGTCGCCTTCCTTGAAGCCCGCCTTGGCTGCCGGACCGTCCTTTTCGACGCCGCGCAGCCGCACCGCCGTACTGGTCGAGACTTGCGACAAAAGGGCGGCGCGGCGCGGCAAATTGACAGTGTCGGCCGAGACACCAATGAAGGCGCGGCGCACGCGGCCGAAGCGGATGATCTCCGAAATGACGAAATTGGCGGTGTTGGAAGCGACCGCGAAGGCGATGCCTTGCGCGCCATGGATCATGGCGGTGTTGACGCCGATGACCTCGCCGGCCGACGAAACCAGCGGACCGCCGGAATTGCCCGGGTTGAGCGCCGCATCGGTCTGGATGACATCGTCGATCAGCCGGCCGGTGGAGGCGCGCATCGAGCGCCCCAGCGCCGACACAACGCCGGAGGTGACGGTCCATTCGAAGCCCAGAGGGTTGCCGATGGCAATGGCGATCTGGCCGCGCCGCAGCCGCTTGGAATCGCCCAGCGGCGCGACATCGGCAAAGCTGCCGTCGGCCCGCACCAGCGCGATGTCGGTGTCCGGGTCGCGACCGAGCACGTGGCCTTCTCGCGAGGCGCCGTCCGGCATCGAGACGCGCACCGTTCTTGCATCACCCACGACGTGAAAATTGGTGACGACCAGCCCGTCCTGCGCGATGACGAAGCCCGAGCCATGGCCGCCCTGACCGCTGACGCGCTCGATGCGGCAGACGGCAGGGCCAATGCGGTCGACCGCGTCGGCAACCGTCGTCGAATAGGCGTCGAGCAGCGTGTCGTCGGCTAATCTATCGTCAGTTTGGAATTTCGGGGCGAGGAAGGCCATCGGCGGGGTTCCGTGTTGTCGGGCGCAAGGATGACTATATGTGCGGAGCAGTCCGACCGGCCGCGACCTGACCAGATGGCCAGTCAACCGGCAACTAGCCGTCAGGCGAGTACCTCTAGGCGCGCTATCGAGCGATATCTGGGGCATGGATGAACCCAGGAGACCAATATGAGCGATTTCAATCTGAGTGCGTTTTCGGAAGCCATCGCCGATCTCGCCGCCAAGGCGGCGCCGGCTACGGCAAGTTTCGCCACGCATCACCACCGCACGGCAAGCGCCTTCCACTGGCGTGACGGCTATTTCGTCACCGCCGAAGAGGCTGTCGAGGCCGGCGAGGAGATCGAGCTGACGCTGGCCTCCGGCGAGACGGTGAAGACCGAACTCGTCGGCCGCGATCCTTCGACGGGAGTCGCCCTGCTGAAGCCGGCTGCCGCCGTCAGCGCCGCGTCGTTGGCCAAGGCCGATGCGGTGCGGCCGGGCAATGTCGCCATCGCCATCGGCAACAGCGACGGTTCCGCTCTGGCCGTGTCGGGCTCGGTCGGCGAGGTCGGTCCGGCCTGGCGCTCGATGCGCGGAGGCACCATCGACCGGCGCATCAATCTTGCGGTCGGCGCCGGCGGCCGTTTCGAGGGCGGCCCGGTGCTCGACGCCAAGGGCGCTCTGATCGGCATGCTCTTGTTCGGGCCGCGACACCGGGCGCTGGTGATGCCTTACGAGACGATCGAGCGGGCGGTCGCGACCCTGCGCGAAAAGGGTCATGTCGCGCGCGGCTATCTCGGCGCCGGCCTGCATCCGGTGCGCGACCGTGACGCGCATGGCGCGATGGTGATGAGCCTCGACGGGGATGGCCCGGCCAAGGCCGCCGGTCTCTCTCTCGGCGACATCATCGTGGCGTGGAACGGCGAGGCCGTGCATGGTCCGCGCGACCTGATCCGCAGGCTCGGGCCCGACAGCGCCGGCGCTTCGGTGACGCTTGGCGTCGTGCGCGGCGGCGAACAGCGCGATGTCGCGCTGACCGTCGGCGAAAAGCCGCTTTCCTGAGAGGAGTGATGGATACGCTCACCAGCGACCGGATCATGACTGACGGTGCCGTCTCGCGGCGGCTGGTGGTGCTGATTGCGCTTGGCGACGCGTCGCGCGCCGAGCGCCTGGCGGCCGCGCTTGCCGCGAGCGATGACCTGCTGCCGGTCGTGGCCGGTGATGGCAAACCCGATGTCGCCATCGTCGACGACAGGAGCGGCGACGCCGTGCCGGCGTCCACGCCTCGGGTGCTGCTGTCGGGACGCGCCAATGGCGGGCGACCCGCTGGCGAGGTATTGGCCGTCATGCCTGCGGACGCGGATGATTTGTTGATCGCTGCGGCGGCACGGCTGGCCGCGGCGGGCTATCGCGTATCGGGCGGCGGTAGAAGCGGGCGCCTTGAGGACTTCCATGCCGGCGACGGCGAGCCGTTCGAGGACGAAGCCTCCGACGAGCATGCGATCCGCCCAACACTGTCGCCGCGCGAGGCGGAAGTCCTGGCGCTGCTGGCCGAGGGAGCACCCAACAAGGTGATCGCACGGCGGCTGAACATTTCCGTGCACACGGCGAAGTTCCATGTCGCAGCGATCCTGATCAAGCTGGGTGCGGCCAACCGCACCGACGCCATTGCCATCGCGATGCGGCAGGGGCTGGTGCTGGTTTAGGCGACGACGTCTCAGGCAGATCTTGCGATCATCGTCAAAGTCAGTGCTGCCCCTCATCCGCCTGCCGGCACCTTCTCCTCGTATAGTGACGGAGAGAAGGGAGTTTGCCGCGACCTCGGCGCTCTTCCTGCAACGTTGGCGATTGGCGAAAGCGGTGGTGACGGCGTCTTTCTCCCCGTCACCATACGGGGAGAAATGCCCGGCAGGGCAATGAGGGGCAGCGCGGCGCTACGGACGGAACATGCATTATCTGGTCGGGATTCCGAACTCGTCGTAACCGAGTATCTCGTCTTCCCTCCTCGGGTGGTCGCGCTTTGGTATTCGACCTGCTCGCTCAGAAATTTCCCGAAGCTTGACGATCAGCTCAGATTCTCCCGACCGAGACACCATGCTTTCGCGAGCAATCTGGTTTTCGAGGTTCTGCCGGATCGCCTCGGTCGCCGACACGCCGCGGCTGCTGGCGAGTTGACGTGCCAGTTGCGAGATCTCCGCATTCTTAATCGACAAAGCCATTTGATGGTCTACCATTCTGTACGGAATATATACCCAACCCTCCGCAGCGTCACCATGGCTCCCCGCCTAAGCTCTTGTATCCCGTCGTGGCACAGGCAAGGATCGCACACGAGATAATGCAGGCGGAGGAAAAATGTCGCTCAAGGGAAAGACGCTGTTCATCTCCGGCGGGTCGCGCGGTATCGGGCTGGCGATCGCGCTGCGTGCCGCGCGTGACGGCGCCAATGTGACGATCGCGGCCAAGACCGCTGAGCCGCATCCCAAGCTGCCGGGCACGATCCATACGGCGGCCGAAGAGATCGAGCAGGCCGGAGGCAAGGCGCTGCCTGTGCTGTGCGATATCCGTGAAGAGGCGCAGGTGGCCGAGGCGGTCGCCAGAACCGTGGAAAAGTTCGGCGGTATCGATATCTGTGTCAACAATGCCAGCGCCATCCAGCTCACCGGCACGCTGGAGACCGACATGAAACGCTACGACCTGATGCACCAGATCAACACGCGGGGCACCTTCCTGGTGTCCAAAATGTGCATTCCACACCTGAAGTTAGCCAGCAATCCTCATATCCTGAATCTGGCGCCGCCGCTCGACATGAAGGCCAAATGGTTCAAGAACCACGTCGCCTACACGATGGCCAAGTTCGGCATGTCGATGTGCACGCTGGGGATGAGCGCCGAATTCGCCAGGGACGGCATTGCGATAAATTCACTGTGGCCGATCTCGACCATCGACACGGCGGCGGTGCGCAATCTGCTCGGCGGCGCGACGGTGGCGGCGATGAGCCGTTTGCCCGACATCATGGCCGATGCCGCGCATGCCATTTTCATGCGGCCGGCGCGCGAGACCACGGGCAATTTCTACATCGACGAAGAGGTGCTGCGCGCCGAGGGCGTCAGCGATTTCTCGGTCTATTCACCTGATGCGACCGGGCCTCTGGCCGGCGACTTTTTTGTGCCGGACGAGGTGTTCGCTAATTCGAGCACGGAGATAAGAGGGATCTACTAGGCCGGAGAACTCGGAAGCGCGGAGCTATCAGCTGATCTGCGATGGCGTGGCTTGGAACTCAGCAAGCTCCGCGTGATACGGCCAGCAGAGCCGTATTTCGGTCGGGTCGCTCCGGTTTGCAGTCGGCAAGACAAAAGCCCCGCCGGAGAGGGTCCGACGGGGCTCAATGCGTCCCGCTGGAGTCGGGACGGGCCAGGGAACGCCCACTTCTGAATCTGGGGTAGGTACGTCTTCGATTCAATGAGCCCGGCGGCGTACCAGTACAATTCTTGTTGAATCCCGGCACGTCGAGCCATCCCCGGCAGGGCCGGGGATGGCTTCTCGTACCGATTCCACAAACCAGGTCATGGTCTTGAAATCATGACCTAATTGTTGCTGGCCACAGGCGCCACCAGTGGGGTGATCCGGCGGATCGCAACGCGTCGGTTCTCGCGGTTGGGCCCCGCCGTGTTGACCTTCAGATACTCCTCGCCATAGCCCTGTGTCGTCAGGTTTTCCGGCGGGATGCCGAACGCGTTGGTCAGCGCCTCCGCCACCGCTTCCGCGCGGCGATCGGACAGAGCCAGGTTTGCCTCCGGCGTGCCGACGGCGTCGGTGTGGCCCTCGATCAGAAAGGTCTCGGCCGGGTTCTTCTTCAACAGCTTTTCCATGGCGTTGGCGACGCCCTCAAGCTTTTGCACTTCGGTATCGGAGATAGAGGCCGACCCGAATTCGAAGTTGAGTGTGTCGAGATCGACGCGGCGTGCGATGTCGCGCACGCGGGCCGAACGCTTGACCTCGTCGATCGAGTAGAGGCGCTGGACCCGTTCCACCGGCGGCTGTTCGAGGAAGGTGTAATAGTCGTCCGGATCCTCTACATCCTCGGAGTCCAGGATGTATTCCTCGCGCGAAATGGTGAGCCGCATCGGAGGCAGGTCGTCGCCCGGATCGCGCCAGTCGCCGTCATCCTCATAGTGCCGCTCGTCGACATAGCTCAGCACATACTCGCGTCCATCCGGCGCGATCCGCGAACGCTGGATGACGTCGCCATAGCGGTTGCGGATGGTGACGATCCGGACACCGTTGTCACGCTCGACAATTTCCCGGGTGCGATCGCCCGACAGATCCTCATAGTATACGTTCCTGGCGCCGCGGTGCATGCGCGGAGCGTCATTGCTTTCCACGATCGTCTGGTTGTTGAACTGGAGGATGACGCGGTCACCGAACTCCCTGACGACGTCGACGCCTTTCGGACGCCGGCGGTCGCGGACGTTCTCATCGGGTGCACGCTCGACGCGTTTGCCCTTTTCCTCCGTCACAGGGGCGATCTTTTCAGGCTGGATTGCCTGCTGGGCCGACTTGTCGTCGGTGGGTGGTGGTCCCTGGTCGACCGGGGCAGGCTTTGGAGCCTGCGCCTGCTCGCCAGTCGGCTGGGCGGGCTGGGTGGCCTGCTCGCCATTCGCATTCTCGCCTCCGTGCGGGCCGTTCTTGCCCTTGCGCTTGCGCAGGACATCCTTCTGGCTGTCGAGGATGGGGGCTGCATTCTTGTCGGCCGGGGCTTCACCCTGGGCCGCACTTTCGCCCTGGGCCGGCTGTTCGCCGGTCACGGGTTGCCGGCCATTGGCTGGTTGTTCGGCCGTCGACGGTTGTTCTCCCGTCACCGGCTGCTCGCCGACAGGCTTCTTGCCGCGCTTCTTCTTTTCCCTAGGCTGTTCGCCCTCGGCGGGCGCCGCCTGCTGCTCGGGTTGAAGCGGTTCGGCCTGCGGAACCGGCTCGCCGGCGGGCGCTTGCTTCCTGGCCGGCGCCTGTTCTGCGGGCGCGGCTTCAATCTGCTGGTCCTGCTTGTGCTTCTTGCGCAGGGGCTGTGGGTTGTTGTCGTTTGCCGGGGCCGCCTGCTCGGCAGGCTGTTCGGCCGGCGCCTGCTCGGTCTGCTGCCGCTGATCGCGCTTCTTCCTGCGCGGCTGCTGTTCCTCGGCGGGTGCGGCCTGCTCGGCCGGCGCCTGCTCGGTCTGCTGCTGCTGATTGCGCTTCTTCCTGCGCGGCTGCTGTTCCTCGGCGGGCGCGGCCTGCTCGGCCGGTGCCTGCTCGGTTTGCTGCTGATCGCGCTTCTTCCTGCGCGGCTGCTGTTCCTCGGCCGGTGCGGCCTGTTCGGCCGGCGCCTGCTCGGTCTGCTGCTGCTGATCGCGCTTCTTCCTGCGCGGCAGTTGTTCCTCGGCGGGTGCGGCCTGTTCGGCCGGTGCCTGCTCGGTCTGTTGCTGCTGATCACGCTTCTTCCTGCGTGGCTGCTGCTCCTCGGCGGGCTGCTCGCTTTGGGCCGGCGCCGCCTGCTGTTCAGGCTCGGCCTTCTTGCGCTCGGCCTTCTTGCGCTCGGGCTTTTGTTCCGGTTCCGTCTGCTGCTTCTGCGCGCAGGCTTCGGCCGATTCGCCCTCGGCGCATGCTGCTTGCGCCAAATTGAATGGGACCGACGTGCGCTGGGTAGGGCCGAACGCGGCACTTTCCGGAAGCGGGAACGCGCCCAAAGGCGTGGATGCCATCAGCAGGCCAAGTGCGGTGCCGGCCAGAATCCGTGGTTGGCGTTTCATCGAAAACTCTCCTTGTGGGGTCCCATCCTTGCCGAAACCGATCTTGCATCAATTGGTTCCGGTTTGGCGTGAATAGAGACCGTGCAGGGCTATTGGCCGGCCTTTTGAAGGCAACTTCGTGTCTTTCGACTGGCGAACGCCGCATTCCGCCCGTTGCCACGCTTGACGTTGCCGGCGGCTGGGGCCACATGCCGGCAATGGAAACGCCATTCTGGAAAACCAAGACGCTGGAGGCGATGAGCCAGAGCGAGTGGGAATCGCTCTGCGACGGCTGCGGCAAATGCTGCCTGTCGAAGCTCGAGGACGAGGACACCGGCGAAATCTACTGGACCAGCGTCGGCTGCCGGCTGTTCGACGCGCAGACCTGCCGCTGTTCGGACTACGCCAACCGGCTGGCGCGCGTTCCCGACTGCGTCGGGCTGACGCCGCAAAATGTGCGCACCATCAGCTGGCTGCCCAGCACCTGCGCCTACCGGCTGGTGGCCGAGGGCCGCGACCTCTACTGGTGGCACTGGCTGGTGTCGGGCAGCGCCGAGACCGTGCATGAAGCCGGCATCTCGATGCGCGGCCGGGTCAAGGCGAGCGAAACCGATCTTGCCGAGCCGGAAGACTATTTTGATTACATGCTCGACGAGGAGCCGTAGGGCCCGCGGCGCGACGACGAGCCAGGGGCTCGCGCTGGGAACGGCCAACCGCAGGGATCGCGCCGGTGACGCCTGCTCCTCAGCCAATCGGCCGGATCGGAAACCGGCGGCGTTCCTGGCGTTCACCGGGGTGCGTGACGGGATGAATGGCGGGCAATTTCCTTTTTCCCGCCACATGAACCGGAGATGAACATCAGGTTCGTAAAGAGTTCAGACAGGCAAGTGCATTCTCCCACCATCGGTTCACGAGGACGGGTGAAAGCCCGCAAAAAAGGAGAAAAAACGATGTTCAACACCATCAGGACGGCAGCCCTTTCGGCTCTGGTCGGTCTCGGCGCGCTGACGGCCATCCCCGCTCAGGCCGACAGCCTCTACCTCGGCTTCGGCAACAACAACGACCCGCGTTTTGGCGTCTATACCGGCGACGATGGCTATCGCCATCGCCGTGATGAACGCCGTAGCGACTGGCGTGATGAACGCCGCGGCGGCTGGCGTCGTGGCTGTTCGCCGGACCGCGCCCTCGACAAGGCCGAACGCATGGGCCTCTACCGTGCCCGCATCGTCGACGTAAGCCGTCGTACGGTGAAGGTGATGGGCCGCCAGGACGGCGACCGTGTCGTGGTCGTATTCGCCAATGAGCGCGGCTGCCCGGTTATCTATCGCTGAGGCCGGGTTCGGCTTGATTGCAGGGGCATGATCTTCCCGAACCTGCGGTTCGGAAAAGATCAGCCCGGGAGCTTAGAGGCATGATCTACGAAGATCAGCCAGGCAGCATGATCTTTTGCGAAGATCAGCCGGGCAGCATGATCCTCTGCGAGGATCAGCCGGGAGACACGACCTTCTGCGAAGGTCGGTCCGGACTAGCCGAGCCCCTTGCCATTTAAGGGTGTGGCTCGAAAAAACCCCGCGGGAGCGATCCCGCGGGGTTTTTCATGCACGCTGTTGGCTGGTCGGATCCTCAGTCACGGATCGTCAAGGCCGCTACTTCAGCTCGAAGGTGACGGTGACCTGCACATTGTAGGAATTCTCGCCGGCCTGCACGGGAGCCGCGGCACCCGCCGCGGCGTCGAAGGCCTTGGCGTTGATCGGCATCGGCGCCGGCGCGATGTTCTGGTCGGTGATCTCGATCACCCGGCCAAGGCTGACCCCGGCGGCCGCGGCCAGCGTCTTGGCCTTGGCCATGGCGTTGGCGACCGCCTTCCTGCGCGCTTCGGTGACCGTTGCCGCCGGGTTGTCATTGGTAAAGGCGATGCCGCCGCCCTGGTTGACGCCGAGCGACACCGCCTTGTCGAGGATCTCGCCGGTCTTGTCGACATCGCGCACCCGCACCGAAAGCGTGTTGGTCACCTGATAGGCGACGAGTTCGGCTTCCTGACTGCCATCCGGCTTGTTGGTGTAGTTGTAGCGCGGGTTGATCTGGATGCCCGCGGTCTGCAGGTCGCGGTCGTTGATGCCGGCCGACTTCATCGCCGCGATTACGGCGGCCATGGCGTCATTGTTGGCGTCGAGCGCGGCGCGCGCGGTCTTGGCCTCGCGCATGACGCTCAGCGTCAGGACCGCCAGATCGGGGGCTACGGTTGCTTCGCCTTCGCCTGACACGATGATGCGGGGCGGCGGCGTCAAATCGGTGGCTCCAGCCATCGCCGGAAAAGCGATTGCAGCGGCGAGCGCGAGAGGCAAAAGATGTCTGGTCATGAAAATCTCCTTGGTCCGCGATCAAGTCGCAAAGGTCGCGTAGATCGCGATTATGGGTTGATTTGGGCGATCTGCGGAAGCCCGTCGGGAAAGCCTTGTGCCGCGACGGGAAAAACATTAATCCAGCCGGCGTGGGGCCCGTAGCTCAATGGTTAGAGCCGGCGGCTCATAACCGCTTGGTTGGGGGTTCGAGTCCCTCCGGGCCCACCAACTTATTATAAATCAGAGGCTTACGCTTAATTCTTTGAGCTTGAATTGAGTGTTGTCGAGTAAGTCTCTGCCTTTCGGGTGAAATGGTTTTGGGCCCGTTTGTCAATTTTCTCCGTCTCGTTGATGGCACCCCGTCACAGGTAGCTCAACATTCCAGGCGTCGAAAGATCTATCTGCAATGGATGCGGTAATCGGCGGCAACGAAGTGCAATTAGGCGGGTTCTGACTTCGGTCGTGCACGCCCTCCGGTGCGAGGACTGGCCGCTGGTGGCCAAGATCATAGAGAAATCTTCGTGCCTAGATCGGCCCGCTCGCTTGAGACCGAAGGCGCATGCGAGAGTGATCCCCCGCCTTTCGCGGCCAAAGGAGCCATCGTTGCGTGGATGTCGTCAGTTGCTTCTTCAGGCAGCAGCGCGGCTAAAGCGATCGATCCTGAAATCATCGAGCGGCGTTTCGCAACGGTCGGTCGTGATGAGTTCGGCCATGGCGTCGCCCACGCCCGGACCGAGCTGGAAGCCGTGTCCGCTGAAGCCGAAAGCGTGGAACAGGCCTGGCGTCGTCGCCGAGCGTCCCATGACCGGCAGCATGTCCCTGACATAGCCCTCGCAACCGGACCAGGTACGGATGGCCGTAGCCTGCGCGATCGCCGGCAGCAGCCGCGCGACGGCGCGCAGCTGCGTCGGCAGGCGCATGGGGTCGGCGGCCGCGTGGCCTGGATCGAGGTCCACCGCTACCCTTTCGGCCGCTCCGCCGAAGACGATGTTGCCTCGCTCGACCTGACGCAGATAGGCGCCATGGTCCTTGTTGCGCGTCCAGATGCCGACCACCGGCAGGATCCGATGCGGCAGCGGCTCGGTCACACCCATCTGCGGGCCGCGGGCGTCGAGCGGGACCGCTTCGCCGAACTGCGCGGCGATGCGCGCGCCCCAGGCGCCGGCGGTGTTGAGCAGACAGTCGGCGGCGAATGCACCTTTTGAACTTGCGACAAGGAAGCTGGAGCTCGCGTGGGTGATCTTCTCGACCTCAGCTCCCTCAATGATTTCCGCGCCGAGCTTGCGGGCCGCCTCGGCAAAGGCCGGTGCGATCAGCCGCGGATTGCCGCTGCCATCCTGCGGCGAGAACGACGCCGCAACAGCATCAGGACCGAGAGCGGGAAAACGGGCGCGAATCTCGCACGGGCTGAGCTCTTCCAGCTCAAGCCCCCAGGGCAGCGCCGCCTTGGCGTAGGCCCGCATGTCGGCGCGGCTATCTTCATCGAAGATCAGCCGGATATGGCCGGTTGCGCGGAATTCCACGTCGCGGCCAAGCATTTTTTCGGCCTCGCCCCACAGCCTGAGCGAGCGATGGGCCAGCGGAAGCTGGGACAGATGACGCCCCGTACGCCGGATGTTGCCGAAGGAAGCAACCGTTGCTCCAGTGCCGATCCGGTTGCGCTCGATCAACGTCACGCGCGCGCCGCGCCGGGCCAGGAAATAGGCCGAAGCCGTCCCCATAAGCCCGCCGCCCAGCACGATCACATCCATAGCGGCCTCCTGCTAAAAGCAACCGAATTTCTTGCCGATCTTGTCCGGGCGGCGGCATTGCGTCAAAGATGCGTTTGGACAGAAGCCATAAGCTTACCCTATGGAGTGGCAATGCGGGCCCGGCAGCTCGAAGTGTTCATCGCCGTCATGCGCGCGGGCACCGTGACCGCCGCGGCGCGGATGCTGAACATCTCCCAGCCTGCTTTGAGCCAGATCCTGCTCCGCGCCGAGGATGACCTCGGCTTCACCCTGTTCGAGCGGGTGAAGGGCCGGTTGCGACCGACCCCGGAGGCGCTCGAGATCTTTCCTGATGCCGAGAGGTTGTCGGCCGGGCTTGAAGGCTTGCGCCGCAAGACCACCGATCTACGCCTGGGTCGGGCAGGGCTGGTGCGGGTCGCCGCCTCACCACCGCCGGCCATGGCTATCTTGCCGCGTGCGTTCACCAGATTCCGGGCCCAGCATCCCAACATCATGTTGCGTGCCCATAGCGCGCCGATCGCTGCCATCGTCGACATGCTGCGAGCCGGCGACGCCAGCCTCGGCGTGGCCATGGACGACCGGCTTCCGCCGGATATCGAGGCGGAGATGATCGGCAGCGTCGGCTTCGCATGCCTGCTACCCGCCGGGCACGTGCTGCAAAAGAAAGCCGAGCTGATGCTCGCCGACCTCGTCGGGGAGGAGTTGATATCGTATCGCGGCAACACCCGCCCCGCCGACGAATTGGCCCAAGCTGCCCGCGCGCAAGGTGTGACGCTTTCGCTGTCGCTCGAGATCGACGTATCCATCTCCGCGTTTGGTTTTGTCCAGGCCGGTATGGGCATCGCCCTGGTCGACGCGCTGCTGCCTTGGCATCAGTTTGCCGGGCTTGCGGTCAGGCCGCTGAAGGCAGGGCCGGAATTTCCAATCGCGCTTCTCACCTCGCGGACACGGGCCCTTTCACGCGCCGATGAGATGATGCGCGAGGAGATCCGCGCGGCCTGTGCTGTCGTCCTGGATGAGCATCTCGCGAAGCCATAAGCAAGACTTATATCCTTGCCTGTCATACGTCTTGGACCCGCACCATCCGGTCGTGCCAGTTTTGCCTGGCAGACAGGAAGGGACGCATCATGGATGGTGTCATCACGGCAGATGAGGTGCCGAACAGAGCCGACTGGAAGGTTGGCGTCGATATCGGCGGAACATTCATCGATTTCTGTGCGCTCGAAGCAAATTCCGGACGCCTCGCATCGCTAAAGGTGCTGACGACGCCGGAAGATCCTGGCGCCGAACTGATGACCGGTCTCGCCTTGCTGGCCGAGCGCGAAGGTTTTGACCCTGCCCATATGACGCGCTTCGTGCATGGCACGACCGTAGGCATCAACACCATCATCCAGCGCAAGGGCGCGCCGCTGGCCCTGTTCACCAATGCCGGCTTCGAGGACGTTATCGAACTCGCAAGGCTTCGCATGCCGGACATGTATTCGCTGTTCTGCTCGCGGCCGGACCCGTTGATCTCGCGCGACATGGTGTTCGGCATTCCGGTCCGCATGCGTGCCGATGGCAGTGAATCCCGGGCGCCGGACATGGCGGCTGTGGAGAGGGCGCTGGCAATGGCGAAGGCGAACGGGGCGCAAGGGATCATCGTGTCCTTCCTCCATTCCTGGCGCAACGCCGCGCAGGAAGCCTCCGTGAAGGCGGCGATAGCGCATCTTGCGCCCGAGCTCTTCGTCTTTTGCTCAGCCGAGGTGTGGCCGGTCATTCGCGAATACGAGCGCAGCTCCACCGCCATTCTCAACGGCTATGTCCATCCGCGTGTCTGTGGCTATCTGACGGCGCTGGAAGAGCGGCTGAAGGACCGAGGCGTGCCGGCCCGCCCCATGCTGACGAAATCGAACGGCGGGCTGATGAACTCTGCCGAAGGCAAGCACGCCTGCGTCAACATGCTGCTTTCGGGAACGGCTTCCGGCGTCATCGGCGCCTCGTGGTTGGCGCGTCAGGCAGGCGAAGACAGGATCCTTACCCTCGACATCGGCGGCACCTCGGCCGACTTCGCGCTCATCATCGACGGTGAGCCGCAGTTCGGCACAGGCGAACTGATCGGCGAATTTCCGCTCCATATCCCCTCCGTCTCGGTGAGCTCGATCGGCGTCGGCGGCGGTTCGATCGCAAGTGTCGATGCGCAAGGTGTGCTGCGGGTGGGGCCGGAGTCGGCCGGCTCGACGCCAGGACCAGCATGCTACGGCCGTGGCGGCGAGCGCGCGACGGTGACGGACGCCATGGTGGTGTGCGGATGGCTCGGCCACAGCGAGATGGCCTATGGCCAGCTCAGCATCGATACCGGACCGGCGCAGCGCGCTGTCGGCGAGCTTGCCGCCGGGCTCGGCCGCCCAGTCGAGCAGACCGCGCAGGCGATCCTCGACATCGCGGTGTCGGAAATGTTCGTCGATGTCGAGAAACTCGCCTCGCGCGCCGGCGTCGATTTGCGCGATTTCACGCTGATGCCCTTCGGCGGCGGCGGCCCCATGCTTGGCGCCTTCCTTGCCCGCGAACTCGGCATGAAGCGCGTCATGGCGCCCCGCCGCCCCGGCGTGGTGTCGGCGCTTGGCGGGCTGGTGGCTGATCTGCGCGGAGATTTCATTCGCACCATCTTCAGCCAGTTATCGGGCACATCGCTCCCCACAATCCGCGAGGCGTTCGAGACCCTGGCGCAAGAGGGCCGCGATTGGCTGGTGGCGCAGGGGCACAACGCGGCCGCGCAACTCACTCTGTCCTGCGACATGCGCTACATCGGGCAGAGCTATGAAATCGAGGTTGTGTTGTCGCCGGAATGGCTGGCGGACGCTAACGCCGCTGCCATCGCGGACGCCTTCCACCGCACCCATCAACGGCTCTACGATTTTCACGATCCGGATGGCGAGATCGAACTTGTGAATGTCCGGCTCTCCGCCGTAGGCGCGGGGCCGAAACTCTCCTTCCCGGAGATCGACGTGATCGCCGCCACGGCCATTCCGGCGCGTCGCCTCCCGGTCTATACGGGCGTGAGTGTCGAGACCATCGATCTCCACGACCGGCAGAGCCCTCATGCCAGGTAGCACGTTCCAAGGGCCTGCCGTGGTCGTTCAGGAAGACACAACCTTCGCTATTCCCGCGGGCGCGCAGGCAAGCGTCGACCGCCATCTGAACCTTCTGCTCACCTTCCCGGAGTGATGCCTTTGTTTGACCGCACAAACCTTCAGGTTCTGGCGAACCATGCCCGCGCGGCCGCCGAGAACATGGCCCACACGCTGCACCGCACCGCGCACTCCGCCTTCGTCAAGGAAACGCAGGACTTCACCGTGATGCTGATGGACCGTTCGGGGGCAACCTTCGCCGTCCCGATGGAACTCGGCGCCACCTGGTACCCTGGGCTTTCGTATCGCCGCGCCATTGCAATGGTGGACGACTACCGGCCGGGGGATGTTGCCTTCACCAACGATCCCTATTCCGGCTATGTCGCCACCCACGCGCCGGACACGCATCTGTGGAAGCCGGTCTTCGTCGATGGCGAGATCGTCGCCTGGAGCGGAGGCCACATCCACAACACCGACATGGGCGGAGCCGTGCCGGCTTCTCTCAGCCGGGCGCTGACCGAAATCCATCAGGAAGGCATCCGCTTTCCGCCCATGAAGCTGGTGAACGAGGGCGTCTTCGACGAGATGATCCTGCGGATCATGAGCACCAATGTGCGCAAGCCCGACCTCAACATCGGCGACATCAAGGCGCTGGTCGGCGCGCTCAACACCGGCGAGCGCAAGATCCAGGCAATGGTGAGGAAGTTCGGCAAGGCCGGCTTCATCGAAGGCGTTTCAGCTCTTCTCGACCAGGCGGAAGCGCAGGCGCGCGACGTGCTGCGCTCCATGCCCGACGGCAGATGGGAATTCGCGGACTATGCCGACGAGGATTCGGTGGAGGCCAATCCCTGCCGGCTGAAGTTGACGCTGACGATCAACGGCGACGAGGCGGTGCTCGATTTCACCGGCTCCGATCCGCAGCTCGGCTCTTCGCTCAACGTGCCCTCGGGCGGCGACCCGCGACACACCATGCTGCTGGTGGGCGTCTATTACGTGCTCTACACGCTCAATCCGAAGATCCTGCTCAACACGGGCCTCACCCGGCCGTTTACCTGCATCGCCCCCAAGGGTTCGGTTCTGAATCCGATATTCCCCGCTGCCGTGGGCATGCGCTCGCTCACCTGCGCCCGGTTGCGGTCGGTCATCTTCGGCGCCTTTTCGCTAGCAGTGCCGGAATGCCTGCCCGCGGCTCCTGCCGGCAACAATTGCATCGTCAACGTCATGACCACGGACGAGCGCACCAGCCGCACCGTCATCGCGGCGGTGAACCCCGTGGTGGGCGGCGGCGGCGCGATGCCGCATCGCGACGGGACCAACGGATCGGGCGCCGATGCCGCCTATCTCAAGAACACGCCGATCGAGATCACCGAGACCGAGATCCCGGTCGAATTCGTGAAATACGGACTCGCCAGGGATAGCGGCGGGGCGGGGCGTTGGCGCGGCGGATTGGCGACCGAGATGGCCTTCCGCGTCTTTGCCCCCGATTCCAGGATCACGGCGCGCAACCGCGACCGCAGCTTCTTTCGTCCCTGGGGCGTGCTGGGCGGCAAGGCGGCCGGCCTGTCAGACATGGTCGTGAATCCGGCGACCGGGCACGAGCGGCGGCTGGGCAACATTGACACCACTGTGCTGCAGCCTGGCGACGTGCTCGAGATCCGCTCCGCCGGAGGCGGCGGGCGCGGCGATCCGCATCAACGCGAACCATGGCGGGTCGCGCAGGATGTGCGGCGCGGCTATGTCTCGCAGACAGCGGCCGAACGCGACTATGGCGTCGTCATCCGCGGCGGCGAGATCGACGAGCAGGCTACGGAAAGGCTGCGCGAGCGGCAAGTGCCGGCCGCCCGCCATTTCCATTTCGGTCCGGAGCGGGACGGCTACGAAGCGCAGTGGACGCCGGCCGCCTATGACCGGCTCACCGCCATATTGAGGGACTTGCCGATCCACTGGCGGTTCTTCACCAAGACGGAGATCTTCCGTCGCATGAAGGGGCGCTCGGGACCGGAGGGCGTCCAGGCAGCGTTTGATGCTGTCTGCGAACGGTTCCCCGAACTGCCTCGTCCTGGCCCGGTGCGAGAGGCGGCGGAATGATAACGGCGGGCCGCATCGTCCGGTTGGCCGAGTTCGACCGGGGAGAGGTGCATTTCTATCTCGACGGGCAGATGTGCAGTGCATTGGCGGGCGATACCGTGCTGACCGCCATGCTGGCATCAGGGCACGCCCTACGGAAATCCGAGTTCGGACCCGAGTGGCGCGCCGGGTTCTGCCTGATGGGAGCCTGCCAGGATTGCTTGATATGGCAGGACGAGGGAACACGCATCCGGGCGTGCTCGGCCCCGATCACCGAAGGCATGCGGTTGCGCACGATGCCGCCTGAGATCTGGCCGTGAGCGAGACCTTGCCGCGGATCGTGATCGTGGGCGCTGGCCCAGCCGGCATAAGGGCGGCGGCCATGCTGGTGGAGGCCGGGCTCCACCCGGTGGTGATCGACGAAGGGCATCAAGCGGGCGGGCAAATCTATCGCCGCCCGCCTGCCGGGTTCACCCGCACCGCGAAGCATCTCTACGGGTCGGAGGCGGCGAAAGCGATCGCATTGCATGCGCTCTTCGACCGGCTGGCCGAAGAGGGACGCCTTACCCATTTTGCGGCGAGCTCGGCCATCGCAGTGCATGAAGGTCGGCTGCACGTGCTGGGGGAGGGCGGCGTGCAGGCGATCTTCCATGACCGCCTGATCCTTGCGACCGGCGCATCCGACCGTGTCGCTCCGGTCCCGGGCTGGCAGAGTGCCGGCGTCTACAGCCTTGGCGCGGCGCAGATCGCGCTCAAGGCGCAGGGCGTGGCGCTGGGCCAACGGAGCGTCCTGATCGGATCGGGGCCTTTGCTGACGCTGGTCGGCGCCCAACTCGTCAAGGCTGGAGCGGATATGGCGGCGGTGCTGGATACCTCTTCCCGGCACCAGCAGATGCAGGGGCTCTGGGACCTTGCCGCCCGTCCGTTGGTCGCGCTGCGCGGTCTGGTCCTGCGGGCGAGGCTCGGCCGCCGCTACCATGCGGGCGTGACGCTCGAACGGATCGAGGCCGATGGCAACGGTGTCACGGCGATGCGCTGGCGCGACGCCGGCGGAAGGGAACACCTCACACTATGCGACACGATAGGCATGGGCTGGCACCTGCGGGCGGAGACGCATCTGGCCGACCTGGCGGGATGCGCTTTCACCTATGACGATCAGTGGCGGCAATGGCTGCCGAGGACCGACCGGATGGGGCGCGCCGGCAACGGAGTCTATCTTGCGGGCGATGGAGTTCATCTTCTGGGAGCAGACGGCGCGGAGATCGCGGGACGCCTTGCCGCGGCGGCGTGCCTTGCCGATCTCGGATTGCCGACGCCTTCCATCAGTGCCGATCTGCGCAAGCTCGCGCGGCTCAAACGCTTTGCCCGCGGTCTGGCTCGCGCCTTTCCCTGGCCGGCGGCGATGGCGCGGGCGCTCCCCGACGACGCGGTCGTCTGTCGCTGTGAGAACGTGACCGCCGCGTCCTTGCGAGAGAGCACTGAGTTCGGCGGCGGCGAAGCGAACAGGGTGAAATCACTGTCGCGCGTCGGCATGGGGCGATGCCAGGGGCGCTATTGTCAGTTGGCCGCGGTCGAACTTATCGCGGCGCAGACCGGCTGCACGTCTGGCGCTGTAGGTCGGTTCCGTGGGCAAGCGCCTGTCCGGCCCGCGCCCATTGGCGCTTTTCTGCGCGAAGGCTGATGCGATTCCGGGCCGTCCTGGGACGTATGCCTGTATCAAGTCTAGAAATCGGCAACCTTCCCCCAGGCCGAAGTGTCGAAGCGCTGAGGATCATAGGATTTCGGATCGACAATCGGTTTGGAGCCACTCATCAGATCGGCGACGAGGTGCCCGGCGCCGGGTCCGATGCCGAAGCCATGCCCCGAGAACCCGGCAGCCAGGAAGAAACCCGGAACGGCATCAATCTCGCCGATGGCAGGCACGCCGTCCGGCGTGCTGTCGATGTAGCCGGCCCAGGCCGCGCTGATCCTGGTCTGGCGCAGTGCCGGCAGCAGCTCGAGCGCCCGGGCGTGGGCCAGGCGGATGGTCGCCTGGTCCGGAACCGGATCGAGGATGCGCATTTGCTCCATCGGAGTCGGCTGGTCGAGCCGCCAGCATCGGAGTGTTTCGTGTCCGGAGCGCATGCCCTGCAGGCCACCGGGCGCGAGGCTGCGCCACCGCTTCAGGAACATGGGCAGGAATTGCGACGAGAAGCGCAACTGCTGCGGTGTCACGTCCACGCGTCCGCGTCCGCTTATGGCCAGCGTGTAGCCGCCATCGCCGCGACGCGTGACCGAGATCCTTGCCGTGTGCAGCGCATCCGGCAGGCCCTCCGCGCCGGGGGAGACGGACAGGATGGAGGATCGGATCGATGCCTGTGGGAAGC
>NZ_JAMYLL010000034.1:0-60675 GCF_040318045.1 Mesorhizobium sp. M1338
GACCAAGAGACCGATCCTCCCTCAATCAGATGGCCTTCATATATGAATAGATTTCCCCGGACAGCCCTGCCGTTTACGGGGAGAAGGTGGCACGAAGTGACGGATGAGGGGCGGCGCGACGCTTCCAAAGCTGGCTCTGCCCCTCATCTGCCTGCCGGCATCTTCTCCCCGTAAACGGGGCGAAGACCGCTACTCCACGATTCGGTAGATGTTCCACAGGCTGGTGCCCGACACGACGTAGGGCTCGATCTCCTTGCCCCATTTGGCGTGCGCGTCGATCTTGCTGATCTTGGCGAAGAACGCCTCCAACTGGGCCAGGCTCTCTACCTGGTGGTGCGACTCGACCGTCGCTTCCCGGGCGCCGATCGAACCGGTCATGATCTGGAATTCCAGCTCGGCGAGGCCGACCTGCGACCCGATCTCGCGTTCCCATTTCTTCAACAGGTCGAGCACGGTCTGCTTGTGTCCGAACTTGGCGTCGATCTGCCATCTGGCGCTGAACATTGTCTTCTCCTCCAGGGTTGCGGCCAGAGCATGATCTCGAAAAAGGGAAACCGGTTTTCGGAAAAGATCATGCCCCAGCACGGAAACAGAGCTATCCCGCTTCAATCGGGATGAATGAACAGGCTCTGCGGTTGACCTACTCGTCCCAGGCCTGCACGACGGTCTGCCGTGCAATCAGCCCATTCTTCAGCTCCAGCATCGCGGCGCAGAACACCTTGGTGCCGTCCGGATAGGCGCAGGCCTGGGTGAAGGCCAGGCTGTCGCCGTCGGCGATGGTGGTGTCGACCTTGTGGGTCATCGCCCGGCTGCAGATGTCGTCCCAGAATGTGCTGATCGCCGCGCGTCCACGAATCTCGCGCGGCTTGCTCGGCGGGTTGTTGCGGTCGATCACCCGCACCAGCGCGTCGTCGGCGTAGAAGCTCGACAGCATCCTGCCGTCACGGCTTTCGATCGCCTTCTTGATCGCCGCGCCATTCACCATTTGGGTCTTGGTCAGCATTTCATCCTCCATTGGCCCGTCTTCCGACCGGGCGGTTGATGGTCGAAGTGCTGCCCGGCGCTCATCGCCGGGCAGTGATTTCTTCACTGCGACTTGGCCTTGACGGCCGCGAACACGTCGCCGGTCTGCTTCTTGAAGGTCGTCAGATCGAACTGGCTGCCGTTGAGTATCGTCGACCAGTGGCGCACGATCGCCGCCATAGCCACCGCCTCCACGCGGTCCACCTCGGCCACGGCTCGCCCACCGGTCAGGAACTCCTCGATCAGGTTGGCTACCCGATCGACATCGCCGGTCCAGATCGGATGATCGCGCCCGGGAATCTCGACCAGCCGCGCATTCGGGATCTTTTTGGCCAGGTAGCGGCTGGCGTCAGGATCGACCCGCGCATCGTTGCGGCGATGAATGAGCAGCGTCGGCGCGCTGATCGCCGCCAGCACGCCGCGCACGTCGATCCCGGCGTTCATGCGCGCCAGCGCCGCCGCCGCCGTCGGGCTCGCCGACAATCGTTCGAAGCGTGCCCACCATTGGGCGAAATGCGCGTCGTCGACCCGGCTCGGCGCGAAATTGGGTAAAGTTGCGCCGGTACCCCAGGCTGTCTCCGCCATCTCGATGAAAGCATCGAGGCGTTCGGGCGACATCACCCATTTGTGGAAATGCGCATAGCCGCCATAGAGCGCCAGCGCCCGCGTCCGCTCCGGATACGTGGCGGCGAACAGCATCGCCATCGGCGCGCCTTCGGAGGCGCCGAGCAACGCTGCACGGCCGCTGCCGGCGGCGTCCATCACCGCGCGCACATCGTCCATCCGAGTTTCGAGACTGGGCAGGTGGTGGGCGTCGACTCGATCGGACAGACCGGTGCCGCGCTTGTCGAACAGGATCAGCCGCGAGAACGCCGAAAGCCGCCTCAGGAGCCTGGTATAACCTTCGTCTTCCCAGTGCAGGTCGAGGTTGGAAATGAAGCCCGGCACGAAGACGAGATCGAACGACCCCTGGCCGACCACCTGATAGGCGATCCGCACATCGCCGCTGTGGGCGTATCGGGTCTCGATCGGCCTCACGAGGTTTCCGCCCGGCCTGACGATTTCTGGTCGTCAACCATAGCAGAACAGCGTCGATCGCGGCAGTTTAAACTTTAGCGACAGCGAATATAGGCCGGCAAGACTCGACGGCTACTTTTGCGAGGCGGCGACGTCGGCGGGGAAGGCCTTGAGCCCGAGTTTGAGGTCGGCTTCAGCCGGGGTGATCGGCCGCTTGATCTTGACGGAGGCGGCCACCACCAACTCGTTGAAGTTCTCGGTGCCGGCGTCCAGCATTTGGAACAGTTGCAGCCGCATCCTCGGCTCCCAGAACTTGTTGATGTGCTCTGCGACGCCGGCAATGCCTTCCTCGCGTGGCTTGGAGTGGAAGAAATCGGCGATCTGGTTTGCCATGCGCACCAGCTTCTCGCGGGTGCTCATGATGTGTTCTTCGTCATGCGACATGCTTGGCAACTCCGCAAACCACCCGGCCGGGGTGGGTGAAAATATCAAAATCGTCGCCGCGAACCAGCGCCACCAGCGTCATGCCGGCCTCTTGCGCCGTGCGGATGGCAAGTGCGGTCGGCGCCGAGACGGCGATGATCAAGGCCGAGCCGATCGCCGCCGTCTTCTGCACCATTTCGACCGACACCCGCGACGTCACCACGACAGCACCGGATGCGCCATCGATGCCGGCCCTGGCAAGCGCGCCGGCCAGCTTGTCCAGCGCATTGTGACGGCCGACATCCTCGCGCGCCATGACGATGCCCTTGCCCGGTACATAGAAGCCGGCGGCGTGCACGGCTCCGGTCTCGGTGTGAAGCGGCTGCACTTTCGACAGAAGCTTGACCGAGCGAACGATATCGTCGGCATCAAGTGTAAGTTTCGACGCACCGACTTCGTCGACCGAGCGCATCGCTTCCTCGATCGATTCGATGCCGCAGAGCCCGCAGCCGACCGGGCCGGCCAGTCGTCTGCGCCGCGCCTCGAAGCGCGTGTTGGCGGTGTCCTTCAGCCTGATCTGGATGTCGATACCGGCGCCATGATCCTCGACCTCGATGGCCTCGATCTCCTCCGGCGTAGCAATGATGCCTTCGGTCAGCGAGAAGCCGAGCGCGAAATCCTCGAAATCGGCCGGGCTTGCCATCATCACCGCATGGGTCGTGCCGGCAAAGGAGAACGCCACCGGCGTCTCTTCCGGCACCATGCGGTCGGCAGCCGTCGTCCCGACCGCGCGGCGCGCCAGCCGCGATACCTGCGTCGTGGCTTTGCGACGCGCGCTCAAGACTATTCCGCCGCTTCCAGCTTCGCGATGCGACGGCTGTTGCGTGCCTGCTCGTCATAATCGCGCTGCCATTCCGACGGTCCGTTGGAGGCGCCGACCTGCACCGCCGTCACCTTGTATTCCGGACAATTGGTCGCCCAGTCCGAGAAGTCGGTCGTGATCACGTTGGCCTGCGTGTCCGGATGATGGAACGTCGTGTAGACGACGCCGGGCGACACCCTGTCGGTGATCAGCGCGCGCAGCGTCGTCTCGCCCGAGCGGCTGGTCAGCCGGACCCAGTCGCCGTCACGCAGTCCGCGATTCTCGGCATCGTGCGGGTGAATCTCCAGCCGGTCCTCGCCGTGCCACATGATGTTGTCGGTGCGCCTAGTCTGCGCGCCGACATTGTACTGCGACAGAATGCGGCCGGTGGTGAGCAGCAGCGGGAAGCGTGGCCCCGTCCTCTCGTCCGTCGCCACATATTCGGTGCGGATGAACTTGCCCTTGCCGCGCACGAACCCATCGATATGCATGATCGGGGTGCCGAGCGGCGCCTTCTCGTTGCAGGGCCATTGCACGGATCCGACACGGTCGAGCAATTCGAAGGAGACGCCGGCGAAGCTCGGCGTCGTCATCGCGATCTCGTCCATGATCTCGGAAGGATGCTGATAGTTCCAGTCCAGCCCGATCGCGCGGGCAAGCTCCTGCGTCGCCTCCCAATCGGCGTAGCGCGCCTTCGGCTCCAGAACCTTGCGCACCATGTTGATGCGACGCTCTGCGTTGGTGAAGGTGCCGTCCTTCTCCAGGAAGGTCGAGCCCGGCAGGAAGACATGCGCGTAGTTCGCCGTCTCGTTGAGGAAGAGGTCGTGCACGACGACGCATTCCATCGCGGCGAGGCCGGCTGCGACATGCTTGGTGTCGGGGTCGGACTGAAGAATGTCCTCTCCCTGGATGTAGATACCCTTGAAGCTGCCGTCGACGGCGGCATCCAGCATGTTGGGAATGCGCAGGCCGGGTTCGTCGTCCAGCTTCACCCCCCACAGGGTCTCATAGATGTCGCGCACGGCTTCGCCGGAGATATGGCGATAGCCGGGCAGTTCGTGCGGGAAGGAGCCCATGTCGCAGGAGCCCTGGACATTGTTCTGGCCGCGCAGCGGGTTCACGCCGACGCCTGGCCGGCCGATATTGCCGGTGGCCATGGCGAGGTTGGCGATCGCCATCACCGTGGTTGAGCCCTGACTGTGTTCCGTCACGCCCAGGCCGTAATAGATCGCGCCGTTGCCGCCGGTAGCGTAGAGACGCGCAGCACCACGGATAAGTTCGGGATCGACGCCGGACAGCTTGCCGACGGTTTCGGGGCTGTTTTCCGGCAAGGCGACGAAGGATGCCCAATCCTGGAATTCCGTCCAGTCGCAGCGTTCGCGGATGAAGGCTTCGTCGAACAGGCCTTCGGTGACGATGACATGCGCCAGGGCCGTCAGCACGGCCACATTGGTGCCGGGCTTCAGCGGCAGGTGATAATCCGCTTCGATATGTGCCGACTTGACCATCTCGGTGCGGCGCGGATCGAGCACGATCAGCTTGGCGCCCTGGCGCAGCCGCTTCTTCAGTCGCGAGGCGAATACCGGGTGGGCCGAGGCGGGATTGGCACCGATGACGACGGCGACGTCGGTGTAATCGACGGAGTCGAAATCCTGCGTGCCGGCCGAGGTGCCATATGTCTGGCCGAGCCCGTAGCCCGTTGGCGAATGGCAGACGCGCGCGCAGGTGTCGACATTGTTGTTGCGGAAGCCCTGCCGCACCATCTTCTGGACGAGGTAGGTTTCCTCGTTGGTGCAGCGCGACGAGGTGATGCCGCCGATCGCGGTGCGTCCGTACTGATACTGGATGCGGCGGAATTCCTTTGCCGTATGGGCGATCGCCTCTTCCCAGCTCACTTCGCGCCACGGATCTGTGATCTTTTCGCGGATCATCGGCGACAGGATGCGGTCCTTGTGGGTGGCGTAGCCATAGGCGAAACGGCCCTTCACGCAGGAATGGCCGTGGTTCGCCTTGCCCTCCTTGTAGGGCATCATGCGAATAACCTCGTCGCCCTTCACTTCGGCCTTGAACGAACAGCCGACGCCGCAATAGGCGCAGGTGGTGACAGCCGAGCGTTCCGGCAGGCCCTTGGCAAGCACCGTCTTCTCGCGCAGCGCATCGGTCGGACAAGCCTGCACGCAGGCACCGCAGGACACGCATTCCGAATCGATGAATGCCTCATGCATGCCCGCCGAGACCCTGGATTCGAAACCACGGCCCTCGATGGTCAGCGCGAAGGTACCCTGGACCTCCTCGCAGGCCCGCACGCAGCGCGAGCAGACGATGCATTGCGAGGCGTCATAGGTGAAATAGGGATTGGATTCGTCGCGCGCGATATAATCGACCGCCAGCGAGCCATGGCCGGGCGCCACGCCGTCTTCCGGCTTGACGTGGTTGCGACCCTCGATGCCGTAGCGGTTCTCGGTCAGCCCGATCGACTTCGCCACCGCATCGAATTCGCTGGCGCCGGTTCCGGCCTTTTCGTTCCAGCCGGTCGGATGGTCGGAGACGTAGAGTTCCATGACGCCGCGGCGAATGGCGTCGAGCCGCTCTGTCTGCGTACGCACCACCATGCCCTCGCCGACGGGTGTCGTGCAGGATGCCGGCGTGCCGCCGCGCCCTTCGATCTCGACGAGGCAGACACGGCACGAACCGAAGGAGTCCAGCATGTCGGTGGCGCAAAGCTTCGGGATCTCGACCCCGCCTTCCATCGCGGCACGCATGATCGAGGTGCCTTCCGGGACGGTGATGCTGCGGCCGTCGACATTCAGCGTGACCCGCTTCTGCGCCTTCGATTCCGGGGTTCCATAGTCGATCTCTTCGACGAGGGATGGGAAGTCGGCCTTGATGTTCATCTGCCAGCTCCTATTCAGCAGCCACGCGCACGGGCGCAGGCTTGAAGTCGTCGGGGAAATGGGTGATCGAGCTCATGACAGGGTAGGGCGTGAAGCCGCCCAGTGCGCAGAGCGAACCAAACTTCATCGTGTTGCAGAGGTCGGTGACCAGAGCGAGGTTCTTCTCCGGTTCGATGCCCGCGGCAATTCTGTCGATGGTCTCGACGCCGCGCGTCGAGCCGATGCGGCACGGCGTGCACTTGCCGCAACTTTCGATGGCGCAGAACTCCATGGCGAAGCGCGCTTGTTTCAGCATGTCGGCGGTGTCGTCGAACACCACGATGCCGGCATGGCCGATCAGCCCGTCCTTGGCCGCGAAGGCCTCATAATCGAATGGCGTGTCGAACAGCGCGCGCGGGAAATAGGCGCCGAGAGGTCCGCCGACCTGCACCGCCTTGACCGGGCGCCCGGTGGCCGTGCCGCCGCCGATCTCGTCGACGATCTCGCCCAGCGTCATGCCGAAAGCGGCTTCGAACAGGCCGGCATATTTGACATTGCCCGCGATCTGGATCGGAATCGTGCCGCGCGAGCGGCCCATGCCGAAATCCTTGTAGAAGGTCGCACCCTTGTCCATGATGACAGGCACCGAGGCCAGCGAGATGACGTTGTTGATCACCGTCGGCTTGCCGAACAGCCCCTTGTGAGCCGGCAGCGGTGGTTTTGCCCGAACCATGCCGCGCTTGCCTTCGAGCGAGTCCAGCAGCGCCGTCTCCTCGCCGCAGACATAGGCGCCTGCGCCAACCCGGATCTCCATGTCGAAAGCATAGGCCGAACCCAGCACGCTGGCGCCAAGAACACCGGCCTTGCGGGCGATCTCGACGGCCTTGTTCATCACCGCCACCGCATGCGGATATTCCGAGCGGACATAGACGAAACCCTTGGTCGCGCCCGTGGCAATTCCGGCGATCGTCATGCCTTCGATCAGCACGAAGGGATCCCCCTCCATGATCATGCGGTCGGCGAAGGTGCCCGAGTCGCCTTCGTCGGCGTTGCAGACAATGTATTTGCGGTCGCCTGATGTATCGAGCACCGTCTTCCACTTGATGCCGGTCGGGAAGCCGGCGCCACCGCGCCCGCGCAGTCCGGATTCGGTCACTTGGGCGACAATGGCGGCAGGCGTCAGTCCCAACGCATTCGTCAGTCCATTCAACCCGCCATGTTTCTTGTAGGATTCGAGCGAAAGCGGATCCGTGACGCCGCAACGTGCGAAGGTCAGCCGCGTCTGCTTGGCCAGGAAGGGGATTTTGTCAGGCGCGCCCAGCCAGCGCTTGTGATGGCCGCCGGTGAGGAAGCCGCCGTCGAACAGGCTTTTGACGTCGGACGGCTTGACCGGTCCATAGGCGACGCGGCCGTTGGAGGTCGCCACTTCGACCATCGGTTCGAGGAAATAAGCCCCGCGCGAGCCGTTGCGCACGATCTTGGCTTCGATGCCGCGTTCGGCAAGCTCACTTGCAATCGCCTTGGCGACTTTTTCGGCACCCAGCGCCAGCGCGCCGGAATCGCCGGGAATGTAGATACGCGGGATCATGAGCGCACCTCGGCAACGATCTCGTCGAGCTTTTCGTCATCGAGCCGCCCGATCACCTGGCCATCGAGCATTGCGGCGGGCGAACAGGCGCACAGGCCCAGACAATAGACCGGCTCCAGCGTCACCGAACCATCGCCGGTCGTCTCATGGAAGCCGATGCCAAGCAACTGCTTCAGTTTGGCGGCGATGGCGTCCGAACCCATCGACTGGCAGGATTCCGCCCGGCAGAGCTTCAGCACATGCCGGCCGGCCGGATGGCTGCGATAATCATGGTAGAAGGTGACGACGCCGTGCACCTCGGCCCTGGAGATATTCAGCGCCTCGGCGATGACCGGCAGCGCATCCTTGGGCACATGGCCGAACTCCTCCTGGATGCCGTGAAGGATCGGCAGCAGCGGGCCTTCGAGGCCCTTCAGCTCCTGGATGATCGCGGCCGTGCGCGATGTGATCTCGGTACTTGCAGGCTGCATCGTCACGCAGCGCCCTCCCTGGTCGATAGCTTTTTATCGCTAAGTCGTTACAAAATCAGAGGAAACCCGCTCAATCAATAAAGCTGTTTCGTTACTCGATAGAAAATTTCTATCGAGCTCGGTCATCCAGCATTGTTTAGCCTAGCGGTGGGCGTGGAAATCGTCCGCCAGCGCCATTGCCTCGTCCAACAGCGCCGAGACCAGCGGCGTGTGAGGTTCGCGAGGCGCCGCCACCAGGCCGACCGTGTGGCTGGCGTCCGGTTCGACAATCGGGATGGCGCGGATCGGCTCGGAAAAGCCGAATGTTTCCGCAAGGTTGAGCGGCATGATCGACGACCATTTGCCGGTGCGGATATGCGAAAACAGCACGATCATCGAGTTGGATTCCAGCGTCGGCCGCACCTGCACGCCGGCTTCGGCCAGATGCTGGTCGATGATGCGGCGATTCTGCATATCAGGCGTCAACAGGCACAGAGGCAGGCTTGAGAGCTCCGCCCATGTCACTTTGTCGCGATCGGAATAGGGATTTCCCATCGCGGTGATCAGTTGATAGCGCTCGTCGTAGAGCGGCACGCTGGTGACCCGCCCCAGCGGCTCATTGTCGAGATAGGTGATGCCGGCATCGATGTCGAAATTGCCGAGCAGCGACAGCACCTCGATCGAGGTCCGCGACAGCACCGAGAAGGTGACGCCCGGATGCTTTGCCCGGAACGGCGTCGTCAGCCGCGCCACCATGGCCAACGCCGTCGGGATGGCGGCGATGCGGATGCGGCCCGACAGACCGTAGCGCGCGGCGCGCATCTCCTCGCGCATGGTGCGGGTGTCGCCGACGATGCGGCGCGCCCAGGCCAACACCTGCTTGCCCTCCGGCGTCAGTCCCTGGAAGCGCGAGCCGCGCAAAACCAGCATCACACCGAGCTGGCCCTCCAGCTGCTTGATGCCGGCCGACAGCGTCGGCTGGGTCACGCCGCACAATTCCGCCGCCCGGCCAAAATGCTCCTCCCTGGCCAGCGCGATGAAGAATTCCAGCTTGTCGATCATGCGATCTTTCCGGTCGTTCGGCGCAAGGTCGGGGAAATTGCGTTTCATCGCAAGCGCCATGCGCAATTGGCCTGCATCCACATCTTTAAGCCGGCTACCTGTTCCCCCCGGCTGAATGCGGCGCTATGTGAATGAAACCTGGGAGATCGACCATGCTGGGCTGGTTCCGCAAGCTTTTGCCGCGCGAAGATCGCTTCTTCGAACTGTTCGAACGACATTCCCGCACCGTGGTCGGTGGCGCCGAGGCACTGGAGCAGCTTCTCCAGGGCAAGGACATCGACCGCTGGGGCCAGAAAATCATCGATCTCGAGGACGAGGCCGACCATATCACCGCGGAAGTCCTGCTGGCGGTGCGGCGCTCCTTCATCACGCCTTTCGATCGCGGCGACATAAAGGACCTGATCCAGTCGATGGATGATGCCATCGACATGATGCACAAGACCGTCAAGACGGTGAAGCTGTTCGAAAAAAGGGAATTCGACCCGCTGATGCAGGAAATGGGCGGCATCATCGTCGCCGCCGCCAAGCTGGTGGCCGAGGCGATCCCGCTGCTCAGCAAGGTCGGGGCGCACACGGTGCGCCTCAATGCCATCGCCGAAGAGGTCATGCGCGTCGAAAGCCGGGCCGACGATCTGCACGAGCAAGGGCTGAAGGATCTCTTCAGGAAGCACGGCCGCAGCGACCCGATGGCCTACATGATCGGCAGCGAGATCTATGGCGAGCTGGAAAAGGTGGTCGACCGCTTCGAGGACGTCGCCAACGAGATCAGCGGCATCGTCATTGAGAATGTCTAGGTGATGGAAGCCACCATCGCCTTTCCCGTGCTGGTCGGCCTCGTCGCCGTCGCGCTGTTCTTCGATTTTCTCAACGGCCTGCACGACGCGGCCAACTCCATCGCCACCATCGTCTCCACCCGCGTGCTGAGGCCGCAATATGCGGTGTTGTGGGCGGCCTTCTTCAATTTCATCGCCTTCATGTTCTTCGGCCTCCACGTCGCCGAGACAGTGGGAAAGGGCATCGTCGACGTCAGCATCGTCACCCCGGCTGTGATCTTTGCAGCCCTTGTCGGCGCCATCGTCTGGAACATCGTCACCTGGATCGCCGGCATCCCGTCGAGCAGCTCGCATGCGTTGATCGGCGGTCTGGTCGGCGCCGGTGTGGCAAAGGCAGGCGTCGGTGCCATCGTCTGGACGGGACTCGGCAAGACTGTCGCCGCGATCGTCGTTTCGCCGGCGACCGGCTTTATCCTGGCGCTTGTCCTGATCCTCGCCGTTTCCTGGCTCTTCGTGCGCCAGACGCCATTCGCCGTCGACAGCTCCTTCCGCGTCCTGCAGTTCTTTTCCGCCTCGCTCTATTCGCTCGGGCACGGCGGCAATGACGCCCAGAAGACCATGGGCATCATCGCCGTGCTGCTCTATTCGCAAGGCATGCTCGGCGCGACGTTCTATGTGCCGCTATGGGTCGTCCTCACTTGTCAGTCGGCGCTGGCGCTCGGCACCCTGTTCGGCGGCTGGCGCATCGTCCACACCATGGGCTCCAAGATCACCCGGCTGAACCCGATGCAGGGATTTTGCGCCGAGACCGGTGGCGCGATCACGCTGTTTGCCGCCACCTGGCTCGGGGTTCCCGTTTCGACCACGCACACCATCACCGGTGCCATCATCGGCGTCGGCGCCGCCCGCCGCGTCTCGGCGGTGCGCTGGGGCATTGCCAGCAACATCGTCATTGCCTGGATCGTCACCTTGCCGGCGACCGCTGTGATTTCGGCGCTCACCTATCTGGCGGTTGGGCTGGCGAGGTGACGTGAAGACATCTACCTGTCCACAAGGTTCAGGATGTTGCCGTCTGGATCCTTGAACCAGGCGACTTTCATTCCGGAGCCGACATGGATATCGCCCTCCAGTGTCAAGCCCGGCATCTCATAGTGCTCGAAGCTGACGCCCTTCGACTTCAGCGCCTTGACGACATTGCCGATCTCGTCGCCAACGGTCCACGTCACCGCTGTTGCCTTGTTGGTTCCGGCATATTGGGAATGATAGACGTTGATGGCTGTGTCGCCGCTTTTATACACGATCAGTTCACCGCCCTCATCGTGCACCTGCTCCAGGCCAAGCGTTCCCTCATAGAAAGCCTTGGCTTTCGCGAGATCCTTCACCGCGAGGTTGGCCGTTGCGTTGAAGTTTGCGAGCATGATGATCTCCTTCCCTGGTTGTCGTGCTCACCATGGTCATGCAGATAGGTCGCACCGGCAGATTGGCGACCGTCGACTTTATGGAATGATCGGCCACTTTGGCCGCCGTTTTCCGCGGATGCGTTCGGTCGGCGATCAGACAGGCTTCATCGTTTTTCCGGGCACGCCGAGGCACCTGTTGCTCCACGCCTTGGTTCTGTCCGGAAACTGCATTATCTGAAGCCCTGAACCGTCCAAGGAAAAAATCATGTCCGCCGTCCAGCAGAACGTCACCAAGGAAATCGTCATCGAGCGCCTGAAGACGGTCAACGGGCCGGATTTCACCGGCAACATCGTCGACCTCGGCATGGTTTCGGAGATTTTCATCGCCGACGGGAAGGTCTTCTTCTCGATTACCGTTCCCGCCGCCCGCGCCCAGGAAATGGAGCCGCTGCGTGCCGCGGCGGAACGTGTCGTCAAGGCGATCCCCGGTGTCGCCAGCGCCGTCGTCGCGCTGACGGCCGAAAAGAAGGGCGGCGGCATGGAGGCGCCGGTTCCGTCGCGCCCCGCACCCAGGCCGGCTCCGCCCGCTGCTGCCACGCCGCGTGCTGCGCCGCACGCGCCTGCCTCGCACAGTTCGGGAAAGCGCGGCGTGCCCGGTATCGAGGCAATCATCGCGGTTGCCTCCGGCAAGGGCGGCGTCGGCAAGTCGACCACCGCCGTCAACATCGCGCTTGGCCTCGCCGCCAACGGCCTGCGCGTCGGCGTGCTCGATGCCGACATCTACGGCCCATCCATGCCGCGGCTGCTCAACATCCATGGCAGGCCGCAGACCGTCGACGGCAAGATCCTGAAACCGATGGAGAATTACGGCCTGAAGGTGATGTCGATGGGCTTCCTCGTCGATGAGGAAACGCCGATGATCTGGCGCGGCCCGATGGTGATGTCGGCACTGACGCAGATGCTGCGCGAGGTCGAGTGGGGCCGGCTCGACGTGCTCGTCGTCGACATGCCGCCCGGCACCGGCGACGCGCAGCTGACCATGGCCCAGCAGGTGCCGCTGGCCGGCGCCGTCATCGTCTCGACGCCGCAGGACCTTGCTCTCATCGACGCGCGAAAAGGCCTCAACATGTTCAAGAAGGTCGATGTGCCGTTGCTCGGCATCGTCGAGAACATGAGCTATTTCATCGCTCCCGACACCGGCAAGCGCTATGACATTTTCGGCCATGGCGGCGCCCGCCGCGAGGCCGAGCGCCTCGGCGTCACCTTCCTCGGCGAAGTGCCGCTCGAGATGGGCATACGCGAAAGCTCGGATGCCGGTACGCCGGTGGTCATCTCGAAGCCCGACGGCGCCGAAGCGAAAATCTACCGCGACATTGCTTCGAAGGTTTGGGACCGGGTCAACGAAGAGCGTGGTGCGGCTGCTGCCGCCGTGCCGAGTATTGTGTTCGAGTAGGTTTCCGCTCGGTCGACGCCAACCCTAAACAAGCCCAAGCATTGTTCAGGCAGGCCTCAGCCTAAGCCGCGCCGACCTTCTCGCCGAAGCTGGAAAAAAACTGTCCGGCGAGTTTCTTCGAGGTCGATTCGATCAGCCGGCTGCCGAGCTGGGCGATCTTGCCGCCGACGTCGGCCTTGGCGGCGTATTTCAGCACCGTGGTATCCGGTCCATCTGATGTCAGCGTCACGTCGGCGCCGCCCTTGGCGAAGCCGGCAATGCCGCCCTTGCCCTCGCCCTGGATGGTGTAGGAGTGCGGCGGCTTCAGGTTCTTCAGCGTCACTTCGCCGTTGAACGTCGCCTTGATCGGTCCGATCTTCACCACCACGGTCGCCGCCATTTCGGTCGGCGATTTCATCTCCAGGCTCTGGCAGCCGGGAATGGTCGCCTTCAAGACCTCGGGATCGTTCAGCGCTTCCCACACTTTTTGCAGGGGAGCGGCAATGCGCTCCTCGCCTTCGATCACCAAAGCCATGAAAACCTCCCGGACAAGACTGAATGAAGCCCTAACGCACGGCTGGGTGCGTGTCTATCACACCAAAGTCCGGTTGCGACCGCACGCCCTCTTGCCTGCTCTCGCGCGTTGCCATATCGATTTGTCTTACAAATACGGAGACCACCAATGGCAGGCGCCCCCACCACTAAGAAAAAATTTCGCTCGCAGGAGTGGTTCGACAATCCCGACAATCCGGGCATGACGGCGCTCTATCTCGAGCGCTACCTGAATTACGGACTGACACGCGCCGAACTGATGTCCGGCAAGCCGCTGATCGGCATCGCCCAGACCGGCTCCGATCTTTCGCCCTGCAACCGGCATCATATCGAACTTGCCAAGCGCGTGCGCGAAGGCATCGTCTCGATGGGCGGCATTCCTTTCGAATTTCCCTGCCATCCGATCCAGGAGACCGGCAAGCGCCCGACCGCCGCTCTTGACCGTAACCTTGCCTATCTCGGCCTGGTCGAAGTGCTTTACGGCTATCCGCTCGATGGCGTCGTGCTCACCATCGGTTGCGACAAGACGACGCCGGCCCTGCTGATGGCGGCCGCCACCGTTAACATCCCGGCGATCGCGCTGTCGGTCGGCCCGATGCTCAATGGCTGGCACAAGGGCAAGCGCACCGGCTCCGGCACCATCGTCTGGGAATCGCGCCAGCGGCTATCGGCCGGCGAGATCGGCTATGACGAGTTCATGGATATCGTCGCCTCGTCGGCGCCGTCCACCGGCTATTGCAACACCATGGGCACCGCCACGACGATGAACTCTCTGGCCGAGGCGCTTGGCATGCAATTGCCTGGCTCGGCCGCCATTCCCGCACCGTACCGCGAGCGCGGCCAGATTTCCTATGAGACGGGAAAGCGCATTGTCGAGATGGTGCACGAGGATCTGAAGCCGTCCGACATCATGACGCGCCAGGCCTTCGAGAACGCCATCGTCGTCAACTCGGCCATTGGCGGCTCGACCAATGCACCGATCCATCTCAATGCGATTGCCCGCCATCTCGGCGTGCCGCTCGACAATGACGACTGGCAGAAGGTCGGGCTCAAGATCCCGCTCATCGTCAATCTGCAGCCGACCGGCGAATATCTCGGCGAGGATTATCACCACGCGGGCGGCGTGCCGGCCGTTGTGGCCGAATTGATGAAGGGCGGATTGCTGCCTTTCCCCGAAGCCATCACCGTTAACGGCAAATCGATCGGCGACAACTGCGAAGGGGTGGTCAACGAGAACATCGAAGTTATCCGCACCGTGGCCGAGCCGTTGAAAGCCAATGCCGGCTTCATCAACCTGAGGGGCAATCTGTTCGATTCGGCGATCATGAAGACCAGCGGCATCTCGCCGGAGTTCCGCGAGCGCTATTTGTCCAACCCCAGGGATCCCGAGGCTTTCGAAGGCAACGCCATGGTTTTCGACGGGCCGGAAGACTACCACGCCCGCATCGACGATCCGGCGCAAGGCATCGACGAACACACCATCCTGTTCATGCGCGGCGCTGGCCCGGTCGGCTATCCCGGCGGTGCCGAGGTCGTCAACATGCAGCCGCCGGCATACCTCATCAAGAAGGGCATCCACGCGCTTGCCTGCATCGGTGACGGTCGCCAGTCGGGCACGTCTGGTTCGCCGTCGATCCTCAACGCCTCGCCGGAAGCGGCGATCGGCGGCGGGCTGGCGCTGCTGAAGACGGGCGACCGTGTCCGCGTCGACCTGCGCAAGGGCACGGCCGATATCCTCGTCACGGATGACGAGATCACCCGCCGCCGCGCCGAACTGCAGAACAATGGCGGGTATCACTATCCCAAGCACCAGACGCCCTGGCAGGAGATCCAGCGTGGCATGGTCGCGCAGTTCTCGGAGGGAATGGTGCTGGAGCCGGCGGTGAAATACCAGGACGTCGCGCACACCAGCGGCGTTCCGAGGGATAATCACTGATTATTCCGGGATAATCACCGATTGTTCCAAGGGATAATCATCAATTATTCCTGCCGACAATCACAGGCGCTGCATCGACGACTGGCGGCCTGATCAATCAGGCCGCCAGTTCCGACCAGAAGGTCGAGAACGGTCACCATCCTTGACAAGTCCGCGCGATGTATCCACCATCATGACAAGGGGTGCATCGCGACGACCCCGTGAGGCGTCAGCCCAACGTTCGCGTCCAGGCTTCTCTTCCAGGAGGTGGACGCCATGCCGTCAACAACCGCTATCACTGTACCGCAATTATCCCGTCTGATCGGGCTGCCGGGTGCGCCGGTGATCATCGATGTTCGCATAGACGAAGATTTCGACGCCGATCCGCGCCTGTTGCCCGCTTCGTGCCGGCGCGATTTCAAAACCGTTTCGACCTGGGCGCCCGCGTTCGCCGGCAAGCCGGTGGCCATCGTTTGCCAGAAAGGGCGGAAACTCTCGCAAGGGGTAGCCGCCTGGCTGCGCCATGAGGGAATCACCGCCGAATCCCTTGAAGGCGGCTTTGAAGCCTGGCGCGATGCCGGGGGGCTTCTGGTCCGCACCGACAGATTGCCGCCGCGCGACGAAAAGGGTCGCACTATATGGGTGACGCGGACACGCCCGAAGGTCGACCGCATCGCTTGCCCCTGGCTGATCCGGCGTTTCGTCGATCCTCACGCGATCTTCCTGTTTGTCGAGGCGGCCGAAGTGCCTGATGTGGCCGACCGCTTTCAGGCCGTGCCTTTCGACATCGACAATGTGTTCTGGAGCCATCGCGGCGAACGCTGCACCTTCGACACGATGATCGAGGAGTTCGGACTGGAGTCCGAGGCGCTCGATCGCCTTGCCGTAATCGTGCGCGCGGCGGACACCGCAAGGCTCGATCTGGTGCCCCAGGCCGCCGGCTTTCTGGCTGCCTCGCTTGGCCTGTCGCGTATGTTCCGCGACGACCTGGAGCAACTGGAAGCAGGCATGCTGCTCTACGACGCATTCTTCCGCTGGTGTCGCGACGCCACTGAAGAAACGCACAACTGGCCGGCCGCCGGGACGGGTAAACCGACATGAGCGCTCTTGTACCGGCGGATGCGGCGGGAGACGTGCCGGTTCCGGCTGCGCCGACCTTCACCGAAGCCACGAAGGTCTGGGCGAAGATCGGACTGCTCAGCTTCGGCGGACCGGCCGGGCAGATCGCGCTGATGCACAAGGAACTGGTCGAGGAGCGGCGCTGGATCGGCGAGCAGCGTTTCTTGCATGCGCTGAATTACTGCATGCTGCTGCCTGGGCCGGAAGCCCAGCAACTCGCCATCTACATCGGCTGGCTGCTGCACAGGACGGCCGGTGGCCTTGTCGCCGGCATCCTGTTCGTCGTGCCGGGCGCGCTGGTCATGCTCGTCTTGAGCAGCCTTTACGTGCTCTACGGCGACATGCCGCTCGTCGAAGCGCTGTTTTTCGGGGTGAAGGCGGCGGTGCTCGCCATTGTCATCGAGGCAGTGATCCGGATCGGGCGGCGTGCCCTGAAGAACCGCGTCACGGTGTCGATCGCGGTCGCGGCGTTCATCGCCATCTATGCGTTGAATGTGCCTTTCCCGCTCATCGTCCTGCTCGCCGGCCTGACTGGATGGCTGGGAGACCGCGTTGCTCCCGGCCTGTTTTCCGGCTCCGCCCATGGCAAGGGCGATGTTGGCGACTTCAAGGGAGCGGTCGACCTGATGTTCGAACGCGGCGAACTGGCCCATGTCGAGCCGACCAGATGGCATGCACCGCGCACCGTCGCGATCTGGCTGCCGCTGTGGCTTGGGCCCGTTCTTGTGATCTGGTGGTTCACCGGCTCTGCAAGCGTCTGGACCGAGATAGGGGGGTTCTTCAGCCTGATGGCTGTCGTCACCTTCGGTGGCGCCTATGCGGTCCTCGCCTATGTCGCACAGGCAGCCGTCCAGTCCTTCGGCTGGCTCGCCCCCGGTGAAATGGTCGATGGTCTTGGGCTTGCCGAAACGACGCCAGGTCCGCTCATCCTGGTGTTGCAGTTTGTCGGCTTCATCGCCGCGTTCCGCCACGCCGGGTCGCTGGACCCGTTGCTTGCCGGATCGCTGGGGGCGTTGCTTACCCTGTGGGTAACGTTCACGCCCTGCTTCTTCTGGATATTCCTCGGCGCGCCCTATATCGAGGCCCTGCGCGGCAACAAGGCATTGTCGGCCGCACTGGGCGCGATCACCGCCGCTGTTGTCGGCGTCATCATGAATCTCGCTCTATGGTTTGCCTTGCATGTCATCTTCCACGAAGTCCGCAACATCGGCCTTGGCATGAATGTGCCGGTGCTTTCGTCGATCGACTGGCGCGCGGCACTGCTTTCCGTTGCCGCTATGATCGCCATCCTGAAACTGAAACTCGGAATGCTGCCAACGCTTGCCGCGTCTGCTCTTGCCGGTGTCTTGTTGCTGGCGGCGGGGGGATAATGCCATCCCCTTTTGTAATCCGCTTGCGAACCACCTAATTGGTTGGAAACGGATTGGAACCCATGGCGGGACGACGCTCTTCTCTCGGCTTCCTCGGAATGTTCGGCCGCTCGAGCGACTTGAGGCAGCTCGACGCCGCATTGCGTGGCGCCGACCTGCATCCTGCCCTTGTGCCGGAGGGCGTGAAACTGACCATCGTCAATCTGATGAAGGATCGCTGGCCCGACGAGCCGCCCGGCCAGGCCTATGCGGAAGTGGCGCAACTGTTCAGCTATTGCGTTGCCGGGCCCGAAATCTTCGAAAGCTCCCACGGCTTGCAGCAGCGGCAGGACGTGGAGCGCCGGGTCGAGGCCGCGGTGCAGGCCGGCGACAGCTTCGATGCGCAAATCGTATTGATGGCGCTGCACGCCAAGCTGATCGATGCCGAGGTCGTCGAGCGCTACGGGCTGAGCGCCGAATAACTGTTCCGGCGAGCGTTCCTTACCCGCCCATGCTGCCGCGCGGCAGTTTGATCATTTCGCCAAAGCGGGCGCGCAGCCGGTCGTCGATCTGCTTAGGCACATGGCGCGGAAAGCGCTCGGCAAGCACGCGCTTCTTCTCGATGATCGCCCGCTGCAAGATGTCGGGCCGGCCCTTCTCGTTCCATTCCTTGGGAGAAAAGCGATCGCCGACGGCGGGATAAAAATACTCCGTCTGCATCAGCCGCAGCGTCTGTTCGTTGCCGAGATAGTGGCCCGGACCCTTCAGGCAGACATCGGCGATGGTGTCGATCGACAGCGCTTCGTCGGTCACCTCGATGCCGCGCACACAGCGCAGGCAGTGGCCGAGCATGTCGTTGTCGATGATCAGGCTTTCGAGGCAAAAGCCGAGCAGCGAGGCGTGCATACCAGCCGATTCATAGACGAGATTGAGCCCGGCGAGACCGGCCATCACGTCGGTGATGCCCTTTTCGTAGCCGGACTGGATATCGGGCAATTTCGAATCCGTCATGCCGGCGGCCGAGCCGCCCGGCAAATCGTAGTATTGCGCCATCTGCGCGCAGGCCGCCGTCAGCACCGCCTGCTCGGCCGAACCGCCGGACATGGCGCCGGTGCGCAGATCCGACACGAACGGCCATGTGCCGAAGATCGCCGGATGCCCTGGCTTGATGGCGTTGACATAGACGAGACCAGCCAGCACTTCGGCTACCGCCTGCACCACGGCACCCGCAATCGCCGCCGGCGCCGTGGCGCCTGCCTGACCGGCCGAGAGCAGCAGAATCGGGATGCCGCCCTCGACACAGGCCTCGAGCACGCCGCAGGCGTCCTCGGCGAATTTCATCGGCGGCACGACGAAGCAGTTGGAGTTCGACACGAAAGGCCGGGCGCGGAAGTTTTCCTCGCCGCCGGCAATAGCATAAAGCATCTCCAGCGCCGGCTGCACATTCTCGCGCACCGTAAACGAGGTGCCGACATGCTTCGACGTGCCCATCACGCAGGCATAGAGCGTGTTGAAGTCCATTTCGAGCGGATCGGGAATGTCGCGCGGCACCATCGGGCGCTGGAAGAAATGGATGTTGTCGAGCCCTTCGACGAGGCGGGCGGCGTCATAGATGTCCTGCAGCAGCGACTCTCGATATTCGCGCTTCTCGACATCAACCAGATGCACGGCGGCTCCCGCCGTGCCGTAATGCACGCGCTTGCCCTTGATCAGCATATCGTGCTTGGGGTCCTGCCCGTGCAGGGTGAAATGCCGTGCCGCCTTCTTGATCGTCTCGAGCACGAGCCCGCGCGGGAAGCGGATGCGCCCATCGTCGCCATAGGTGGCGCCGGCCTCGGTCAAGGCTTCGATGCAGGAGGGAATGGCATTGGCGAAACCGACCGTTTCCAGGAGCGTCAGCACCGCTTCGTGGATGCGTTCCTGGTCGTTCTGGGTCAGCGGTCCGTAGCTGCCGCCTTCGAGGCCGGCGCGCACCGGCTTGATGTCGTCGGCCAAGGGCGCTGCCCGCATGGCGCGGCGCGCTTCGCGCCCGCCGGAGCGACGCGAACGTTGATCCGCCGCCGCTTCCTGCTTTTCAAGAACTGACATGGAGACACTCCAACTTTCCGAGAAGCAGGGCGCGGCGGTTGGTCCACCATCGGCTGCTTCTTCCCCTTATGTCTCCGACTATGCCGCCGGCATTGGCCCAGACTATGGGCCAGTCGGTCCGGTTGCATATGCCAGAGCTAATGGAGTCGGAGCCGCGCCTGCGCGGCCCCAGGGGGATGGCGATGGATCAGGCGGCCGCGGGCCTGCGTCCGGCGGCGGTGGCCAGTTCGCGGATGCCCGGCTCGATGTGCTGCAGCGCGATCGATGAGATGCCCAGCCGCATGAAACGCGAAGGCTTGTCAGTGCGATCGAAGAACCGGTCGCCCGGTTCTATGATGACGCTGCGCGAGGCTGCTGCCTCGGCCAGTCCGCGCGCATCGGTGCCACGCGGCCCTTCGAGCCACAGCGATGTGCCGCCGGCCGAATCGGTCGAGCGCCATTCCGGCAGGAAGGCGGAAATCGCATGGACCAGACGCTTGCGGCGCTCGTCGAAGGCCGACGACAGCCGCCGCACAAGCGCCTCGTGATGGCCGAGCGACAGGAAGAGCGCTACGGCGCGCTGGTTGTTGGCCGGCGGATGGCGCAGCATGAAGCGGCGTAGCGCCCTGAGTTCGGAGATCAGGCCAGCCGAAGCAACGATGTAGCCGAGCCGCAGGCCCGGAGCCAGCGTCTTCGACATCGAGCCGACATAGACGACACGGCCTGAGCGATCGAGGCTCTTCAGAGCCTGCTGCGGTGCTTCGTCGAGAAGCTGGCTGTCATAGCCGTCCTCGATGATGATCTGGTTGTAGCGGTTGGCCCGCGCCAGAAGATCCTGCCGCCGTTCCGCCGACAGCGGCACCATGGTCGGGCAATGATGGCTGGGCGTGACGAAGACGAACCCGGAATCATTGGGAATAGAAGCGGTTACGATGCCGGACTGGTCGACCGGCACCGGCTCTATCTCGGCGCCCGCAAGGCGGAAGATCGAGCGTGCGTCGGGGTAGCCGGGATCCTCCATCGCCACCTTGGAGCCCTTGGACATCAGCAGCGTCGCCAGCATGTAGAGTGCGTTCTGGGCGCCCAGCGTGACGATGATCTCGTCGGGATTGGCGAAGATGCCGCGCCGCGGCAGCAGCCGCGCCTGGATCTGCTCGATCAGCAGCGGATCGTCGCGGTCGACCATGTCGGACGCCCAGTTGCGGATTTCGAGCACGGCCAGCGCCATGCGGTTGCACTCGCGCCACTCGGCGGTCGGGAACAGCGCCGGGTCGAACTGGCCGTAGACGAAGGGGTAGGACGACTTGATCCAGTTCTCGTGCTTGGCCGGCGGCGGCATGTCGCTGGCGGCGATCTTGCGGCGTGCCTTCCAGTCGATCTCATTGGCCTGATCGGGCGCCTTCTGGTGTGGCTTGGCAGGCGTTGCCAGCACATCGGGATTGACGAAATGACCACGCCGCTCGCGCGCCACCAGGAAGCCCTGGTCGACCAGCTGCTGGAACGCCAGCACCACGGTTCCGCGCGCCACGCCGAGTTTTTCGGCCAGGATACGGCACGAAGGAAGCGGCATCGAAGCGGCGATCTGGCGGTCGAGAATGGCGGCCACGATGGCTTGGCGGATCTGTGCCTGCAGGGTCTGGCCCGATTCCGCCGAAATCCGGAACAGGCCGGACCATATGGCCGTGTCGTTACGCTGTGGCATGGGAGATGTTCCTCGATGGCCAGCCTTTTTCGCTTGGCTGGACCAGCCGAACGTAACCGTGGCACAAGGGGTTGCGCCAATCAATTTTTCTGATCGTTGGGATTTATGCCAGTGATCCTTCACGCCATTTTGATGCTGCGCTGCACCATCGCGGGGTGACGCGGCGCCTCATCCCGGCGATGACTTCGTGCGTCATCGCTGCGCATTGAAATGGCTGGAATTAGGCTCGATAGATTGTCGCGACGACACGCGCCGGAAACATCCGGTTCGTAATGATGGCTCTTAGGTCTCGGAGTTCGGCAGTGGATCAATCGTCCTTTCAAAAACAGCTCGCCGCGTTGCGCGACCATCGCGCGGCGGCGCCCGCCAGCATGCGCCAGGCCTTCGCCGCCGATCCCAAGCGCTTCGTTACATTCTCCGCCACCGACGGCGACCTTCTGCTCGACTGGTCGAAATGCGCGGTCGACGCGCTCACCATGGACTTGCTGGAAAAGCTCGCCAAGGCGGCCGATCTCGAAGGCCGTCGCGACGCCATGTTCGCCGGCAAGAAGATCAACCTCACCGAGGACCGCGCCGTGCTGCACACGGCACTGCGCAACCTGACCGGCAAGGGCGTCACCGTCGATGGCCAGGACGTCAAGGCGGACGTCATGGCCGTGCTTGACGCCATGAGCGCCTTTGCCGATGCCGTACGCTCGGGCAAGGCGGCCGGCGCCACCGGCAAGAAGATCACCGACATCGTCAACATCGGCATCGGTGGTTCCGATCTCGGCCCGGCCATGGCGACGCTGGCGCTGGCGCCTTATCATGACGGGCCGCGCGCGCATTACGTCTCCAACATCGACGGCGCCCATATCCACGACACGCTGAAGGGCCTGTCCGCCGAAACCACGCTGTTCATCATCGCCTCCAAGACCTTCACCACCGTCGAGACGATGACCAATGCGCAGACGGCGCGCAAATGGGTCCAAGAGGCGCTCGGCAAGGAAGCGGTCGGCAAGCATTTCGCCGCTGTCTCGACCTCGCTCGACTTGGTGGCCAAGTTCGGCATCGCGCCGGATCGTGTCTTCGGCTTCTGGGACTGGGTCGGTGGCCGCTATTCGCTCTGGGGCGCGATCGGCCTGCCGGTGATGATCGCTGTTGGCCCGCGGAATTTTCGCGCCTTCCTCGATGGCGCGCACGAGATGGATGAGCATTTCCGCACCGCGCCCGTGCAGGAGAACCTGCCGACCCTTTTGGGGCTGGTCGGCTGGTGGCATCGGGTGATCTGCGGATATCCGGCGCGCGCCGTCATCCCTTATGATCAGCGCCTATCCAGGCTGCCGGCCTATCTGCAGCAGCTCGATATGGAATCGAACGGCAAGAGCGTCACCCTCGAGGGCACGGCGGCGGCGACGCCGACCGGGCCGCTGGTCTGGGGCGAGCCCGGCACCAACGGCCAGCATGCCTTCTTCCAGCTCCTACACCAGGGCACCGATTTCATCCCGGTCGAGTTCCTCGCGGCGGCGGTCGGTCACGAGCCCGATCTCAAGCATCAGCACGATCTGCTGCTCGCCAACTGCCTGGCCCAGTCGGAAGCGCTGATGAAGGGCCGCACGCTGGACGAGGCCCGCGCCCAGATGCTGGCCAAGGGCATGAAGCCGGCCGAGGTCGACAAGATCGCCCCGCATCGTGTCTTCTCCGGCAACCGACCCTCGGTGACCATTCTCTACCGCAAACTCGACCCGCGCACCTTCGGCCGGCTGATCGCGCTCTACGAGCACCGCGTCTTCGTCGAGGGTACGCTGTTCAACATCAACTCCTTCGACCAATGGGGCGTCGAGCTCGGCAAGGAATTGGCCACCGGCCTTTTGCCTGTCGTGGAGGGCAAGGAAAGCGCCGCTAACCGGGACGCATCGACCGCTGGTCTTGTGGGATTCATCCACCATTTGCGTGGATCGGAGTGAAAAGCTTGGCAGACATCAAGGGTATATTGTTCGACAAGGATGGAACGCTTGTCGACTTCAACGCGACCTGGCTCGGCGTCGCCGATTTCATGGCCATGGATGCGTCGGAAGGCGATCGCTGGAAAGCCGACAGGCTGCTGGCCGCCGCCGGCTTCGATTTCGCCAACAAGCGCTTCAAGCCTGATTCCATCTTTGCGTCGGGCACCAATCTCGACGTCGTCGAATTGTGGTTCCCGCGCCTGTCCAACGAGGACCAGATGCTTGCGGTTGCCCGCTTCAACGAGATCACCTCGGTGCAGGGCTCCGCAATGGCGGTGGCGTTGCCGGGCATCGTCGACACGCTGACGGCATTGCACAGGAAATCCTATCGGCTTGGCGTCGCTACCAATGATTCGACCAGCGGTGCGGAAAAGACCCTGGTCACTCTCGGCGTCGCCCAGCTGTTCGACGCCGCCTATGGCTACGACGCGGTCGCCAACCCGAAGCCAGCACCCGACACGATCCTGGCCTTCAGCGATCTCACCGGGCTGAAGCCGGCGGAAATCGCCATGGTCGGCGATAACAGGCACGACCTCGAAATGGCGCGGGCCGGTGGCTGCGGACTAGCGGTCGGCGTGCTCTCCGGCACCGGCACCCGCGAATCGCTGGCCGGCATCGCCGACGCGATCCTGGATTCGGTTGCCGATTTGCCCGACTTCCTGTCGGCACGGGTCAAGGAAACGACCTGACGGGCAGCGGCCGGGGCAAAATCAACTTGGGCTTTCCCGCCAGCGGCTGAGATGGGGTGGTGAGCCGAACGTCTGCAGTTAGTCGAAACCGACGGTTAGCTGCCGTTTTTCACTTCACCCCGCGACATAAGATGTGCGGGATTAGTATCCTGCGTGGTCGTTGCCACCGTGCGCGGCGATGAACATGGCGACGGCCGACCGGCAATAGGATTCGATTTCGTTGTCGTCCTCTGCTCTCGCCTCATCGAAGCGTGCGATAATCAGGAGATCGGATCCTTTGATAAGCGCGGCAAACAAGCGGGCGGACCGGAGAGGATCGGGCACGTTCAGAACCGCCTTCGCGTGTAACTGACGCAACAGGGCCTCGATTTGGGCGATGACATGGGCGGGGCCGGCTTCGTAATGGAGCTTGCTTAACGACTTTTGATTCGTCTTGTCGGCCATGATCATGGCTTCGACACTGCGGGCGTCCGGGCTCAACAGCGTGCGAAGCAGGGATGATCCCATCGCCATGAGCTGATCTTCGGCCGAACCGTCGACGCCTTCAGAAAGAGCCAGTGGTGCAAACTGATGGCAGTGGGCCGCGATGGCCGCGCTGAACAGCGCCTCCTTGTTCTCGAAGTGCCGATAGATGCTGAGCTTGGATATCTTCGCCCGTTGGGCGACCTTGTCCAATGTCGTCGCTTGAAAACCCAATTCCACAAAGAGTTCGCACGCGGCGTCGACTATCGTTTGGCCAAGCGCCTCGTTGGCGGGCCGGCCGCGCCGGGCCTGGCTGTTTTCGGTCACGATAATTCCAGTCCTTGACAGTATCCTAATTCTTGAATTACGATACCATGCAGTTTCATAAATATGCAAGCCAAAGAGTGGATTTTACCCTGTCCTCCAAATCAAGCTTCCCTGGGCCGCCCGGCGATATCGAATGCGGCATCGTCCGGCCGGTCAACACGGTGATCGGCGACTTTCTCGTCGATGCCGAAGCCTTGCTCGCTGCCCGTCTCGAGCGCGTATCGCTGGACGCTATTTCGCGCCAGGCCCAGCCCACCCCCCTCCAACCACAACACGGAGCCCATCACCATGGATGACGTCATCATCATCGGCGGCAGCTTTGCCGGTCTCGCCGCCGCCCTGCAACTCGGCCGTGCCCGCCGCAAGGTCACCGTTCTCGATACCGGCCTGCCGCGCAACCGCTTCGCTGGCCACTCGCATGGCCTGCTCGGCCACGATCACAAGCCGCCGCTGGACATCCTGGCCGAGGCGCGGCAGCAGCTGGCGCGTTATCCCACGGTCAAGCTGGTCAATGCCCGGGCCGAAAGCGTCTCCGGCGCCATCGACGATTTCTCCGTCCTCGCTGGCGATGGCGACCGCCTTGCGGCGCGCCGCCTGATCCTTAGCTATGGCGTCGCCGACCAGATGCCTGATGTTCCGGGCTTTGCCGAAGGTTGGGGCACGTCCATCGTGCCCTGCCCCTATTGCGACGGCTTTGAAGTCGCCGGCCAGCATTGGGGCCTCATCTGGTCCGGCCCGCAGTCGCACAATCAGGTCAGGCTGTTCCACGATTGGACCGACAGGTTGACCCTCTTCGCCGATGGTCACGACATTTCACCCGATATCCGGGCCGATTTGGCGCGCCGCAACATACCTGTCGTCGATGGCCGGATCACCGAGATCGCCCATCGCGGGGGCCATAATGCCACCGTCAAGCTCGATACCGGCCCCAATGTCTCGGTTGACATCTTGTTCGCGCATCCGCGCAACAAGCCGTCCGCAAGCCTGCATGAATCACTGGGCCTCGCCACGGTCAATACACCCCTCGGCATCGCCCTCAAGGTCGATGAGCGCCGCGAAACCAGCATGCCCGGCATCTACGCCGCCGGCGACCTCGCAAACCCCCTCATGGCCTCGGTCACTACGGCAACATCGCACGGCGCGACGGCGGGTATCTCCGCTCAGCAGTCGATGCTGGTTTGAGAGCATAGATTCCTACTCCGGTTACCGCGGGCCATCACGGAAAACCTCCTTTTGGGGGGCGCCTACGCCAGCAGATCAGCGGTGGTGCGATAGAGGCCCGTGGCAAGAAGATCGTCGGCGCAACCGCATCTGTTAGACTTGGCATGGCGCGTGAGGACGACCGTGACGTAGGCGACGTTATTGAGCGGGCGACGGCGCGCTCTGCTCGCGGAGAGCTGCTTCGAGCGACTTGAGCGGATACATCTGTATGGCGAAAAGTACAGTGGCGAATTCGGGGACGCTGAGCTTAGAAGTTAGCGCCGTCACGACCGCTTTCTGAACGTGCCTTTGATTGGATGATCGTCTGCGTTGAGGTCGAACTCGGTCATTCCGAGTGACTGGGTTTTGATCTCAGCGACAGCGGTCATCCGCTTCAAAGGAAAACACACCGCTCGGCTTCAGCGCGCTGTCTTTCGTCTGGCCGAAATCCGGCACCTTGTATTCGGCGAGCAGGTGCAGCCGTGATCGTGGCAAATAGGCGCGGCCGGGGTCGCCGACTAGGACCTCGATGCCGGCATTCAGGCAGCGTTCGAGAAAAGGCATGACTCGATCGGCGACGTCCTGTCCATAGAAGACATCGCCGGCAAGCACGAGGTCGACCATGGGTGGCGAACCCCTGGTGACATCGTCTCCGATCACGGTGATGGCGACGCCGTTGGCCGCCGCGTTGAGGGCGAGCGCAGCAACACCGTTGCGGTCGATCTCCGCGGCGATAACTTCGCGCGCGCCAGCCTTGGCGGCGGCAATGCCGACAAGGCCGGAACCCGCGCCGAGGTCGAGCACGCGGCGACCGGCCACCATTTGCGGGTGGTCCAATATGTGGCGCGCAAGCACCGCGCCGCCGGCCCAGGCATAGGCCCAGTAGGGCGGCCGCGGCTCGGGTCCATCGTCGTCCGCCTCGATCGTGTCGTCATCGGCGTCGGAGCTTTGGTGCGGATCGGTAAGCCGCCTCAGGCCGCTGGCCGGATGCGGCGTATAGAGCCGGATCTCGGGGAGCGATGGCACCGGGGCGAGGCGCATGTTCGCCCTGATGAACTCTGCCGGGTCTGGACTGCAGGGTGCATCCACGGCCTCAGGGCCGTCGGCTATCGTCATTCGCGCAACGCTCGCCGCAGGATCTTGCCGACCGGTGTCTTCGGCAGCTCGGTCCTGAACTCGATATATTTGGGCCGCTTGTAGCCGGTCAGGTTCTCGCGGCAATAGGCGGTGATTGCCTCGGCGGTCAGCGCCGGGTCCTTCTTGACCACAAACAGTTTCGGCACCTCGCCCGAATGCTCGTCCGGCACGCCGATCGCGGCCACTTCGAGCACGCCCGGATGCATCGCCACGACTTCCTCGAGCTCGTTCGGATAGACGTTGAAGCCCGAGACCAGGATCATGTCCTTCTTGCGGTCGACGATCTTGGTGTAGCCGCGCTCGTCCATGAAGCCCATGTCGCCGGATTTGAAGTAGCCGTCCTTGGTCATCACCTTGGCGGTCTCATCGGGCCGGTTCCAGTAGCCCGCCATCACCTGCGGCCCGCGGATGCAGATTTCGCCGACCTCGCCGAGCGGCAAGTTGTTGCCGTCATCGTCGCGGATGGCGATCTCGGTCGAGGGCAACGGCAGGCCGATCGTGCCGGTGAAGTCGCCGGAGGTGAACTTGTTGGCCGTGGCCACCGGCGAGGTTTCCGAAAGGCCGTAGCCTTCGGTGACCGAACAACCGGTCAGCGTTCTCCAGCGTTCCGCGACGCCCTTCTGCACCGCCATGCCGCCGCCCAGCGTCAGGATCAGCGGCTTGAAGTCGAGCTTGCGGAAATCCTCATTGTTGAGTAGTGCGTTGAACAGCGTGTTGAGGCCCGGAAAGATGTGCACGGGGTACTTCTGCAACTCCTTGACGAAGCCGGGAATGTCGCGCGGGTTGGGAATGAGCACATTGCGGGCGCCTTGCTGCATGCCCATCAGCGCGTTCACCGTCAGTGCGAAGATATGGTAGAGCGGCAGCGCGCAGATGAAGTTGGGGTGCGCGGGTTTCGGCTTGATCGTATAGGCGTCCTCCATCCATTGCGCGTTCTGCGCGACGTTGGCGAGCACATTGCTGTGCAGCAGCGTGGCTCCCTTCGAGACGCCCGTCGTGCCGCCCGTATATTGCAGGAACGCGACATCGTCGGCTGCCACCCTGGCCGGCTTAAAACCCATACCGGCGCCGGCCTTCATTGCGGCATTGAACTTGACATGGCCGGGCAGCGACCATGCCGGGACCATCTTCTTCACGCGGCGAACGACGAAATTGACGATGGTGCCTTTCAGGCCGCCGAGCAAGTCGCCCATCGAAGCGACCACGACATGCTTGACCGCCGTCCTGGCGATCACCGCCTGCAAGGTGTTGGCGAAGTTCTCCAGGATGACGATGGCTTGCGCACCGGAGTCCTTGAGCTGATGTTCTAGCTCGCGCGGCGTATAGAGCGGATTGATGTTCACCACGACATAACCGGCGCGCAAGACGGCCATCATCGCCACCGGATATTGCAGCACGTTCGGCATCATCAGCGCGACGCGCGCGCCCTTCTGAAGGCCTTTCGATTGCAGATAGGCGCCGAAGTCCGCCGACAGCCGCTCGACATCGGTGTAGCTGATGGACTTGTCCATGCAGGTGAAGGCGGGCTGGGCCGAAAACTGCTTGCAGGCAGCGACGAGGAAATCGCCGATCGAGTTGTATGGCAGGGCGCCGATTTCGGCCGGGACGTTTTTCGGATAGCTCTTGAGCCACGGCTTTTCCGGCAGGCCGGCGGCAAGCGCCGTCAGTGCATTCGGCAATCGCTTGGCGGCGGCAGGCTTCGCTGCCGGCGGGGCCTTGGCTGCAGCAGCCTTCGCCACCGGCTTGGCAGCTGCCGGCGTTGCCGCCGACACTGTCTTTCCGGCAACAGTCTTGTTCAAGGCCTTCTTGGTCGAGGCTTTGGCTGCCGGCTTTGTGCTTGCCTTCGCCGGCACGGTGGCTGCCTTCGGCTTGGCCGCGGCGGCTTTGGCAGCGGGTGTTTTCGGCTTGGCCCTGCCGCCGGCTGCTTTTGGAGCCGCCTTGGCTGCCGCTTTTGCCGGCGCCGGTGTCCTTGATGCTTTTGCCACCCGTTCCTCCCTCGACAATTCTTGTTCGTCCGCGCCGCGCTCGCCCCTGAATTGACAGAGACGTCCTCCGCTGCCGCCGCTATGCACCTATGTATTGCCTCTATGTATTGCCTCCATTGGCGACCGTGCAAGTCTTGCCCCTGCGGCAAGGCTGGAAAGATTTGCCGTCGAAAATCTTTCCTGCCGCCGACACTCCCAACCGCTGTCCCGCCGCACTCTCGGCCGCTCGGAGGCGCGCGCGGCATCGATTATCGTCAGATCGGTGATCAATAAAAAAATGCGATCGTTAATAATCCCGTGAATGGAAGAAACTGCTAATTTTTTCTGTCATTTAGTAAAATCGCGGATTTTTTTCCTGCTTCCCAAGGGGTAAGCAAACGGGGTGTTCCAAAGCCGGAAAAACGGTGCTTATATGCGCGCTTCGCGAGCCTGATAGAGGGGCTTGGAAGAACATCAGGGAGTGCTCAATGAAGAAGAAACTGACTTTTGCAGCCGCGTTGCTGGCTGCAAGCGTCCTGGGCGGCGTGGCCAACGCGAAAACTCTGGTCTATTGCGCGGAAGCTTCGCCGGAGGGTTTCGACCCGGCGCCGTATACCGCCGGCCAGACCTTCGACGCGTCGTCGCGCACCGTCTTCAACCGCCTTGTCGAGTTCGATCACGGCAAGACAACGACCTCGCCGGGCCTGGCTGAAAGCTGGACGATCTCCGACGATGGCAAGGAATATGTCTTCAAGCTGCGCAAGGGCGTCAAGTTCGCCGCCACCGACTATTTCACCCCAACGCGCGACTTCAACGCCGACGACGTGGTGTTCTCTTTCGAACGTCAGGTCGACAAGAACGGCCCGTGGTTCCAGTACATCCCGGGTATTGCCTATCAGTATTACAATGACCAGTTCGGCGACAACATCACCAAGGTCGAGAAGGTCGATGACCTGACGGTGAAGTTCACCCTCAAGGAACCGGCAATCACCTTCATTCCGACGCTGGGCATGGACTTCGCCTCGATCGTCTCCAAGGAATATGCCGACAAGCTGCAGGCGGACAAGACGCCCGAGCTGTTCAACCAGAAGCCGATCGGCACCGGCCCGTTCATCTTCGTCGATTACCAGACCGACGCGGCCATCCGCTACAAGGCCAACCCGGACTATTGGGGCGGCAAGCAGAAGATCGACGATCTTGTCTTCGCCATCACCACCGACCCGGCGGTGCGCGCGCAGAAGCTGAAGGCCGGCGAATGCAACATCATGTCATACCCGGCACCGGCCGACATCGCCGGCCTGCAGGCTGAACCGAGCCTGAAGGTCGACGAGCAGGAAGGCCTCAATGTTGGCGCGCTGATGTACAACACCCAGCAGAAGCCGTTCGACGACGTGCGCGTCCGCAAGGCGCTCAACATGGCCATCAACAAGAAGGCCATCATCGACGCCGTCTTCCAGGGTGCCGGCCAGGTGGCGATCAATCCGATCCCGCCGACCATGTGGTCGTACAACAAGGAAGTGAAGGACGATCCGTACGATCCGGAAGCGTCCAAGAAGCTGCTCGAAGAGGCCGGCGTCAAGGACCTCAAGATGAACGTCTGGGCCATGCCGGTGTCGCGCCCTTACATGCCGAACGCGCGCCGCACCGCTGAATTGATCCAGTCGGACTTCGCCAAGGTCGGCGTCACCGTCAACATCGTCAGCTACGATTGGGGTGAATACCTCAAGCGCGCTTCCGCGGTCGATCACGACGGCGCCGTCATCGTCGGCTGGACCGGCGACAATGGCGATCCGGACAACTTCCTCGGCGTGCTCCTGAGCTGCGCTTCCGTCGGTTCGAACAACCGCGCGGAATGGTGCAACAAGGACTTCGACGCGCTCATCAACAAGGCCAAGACCGTTTCGGATCAGGCCGAGCGCACCAAGCTCTACGAAAAGGCACAGGTCATCTTCAAGGAACAGGCACCCTGGGCGACGCTCGCTCACTCCAAGGTGTTCATGCCGATGCAGAAGACCGTCACCGGCTTCGCGATGGATCCGCTCGGTATCCATCGCTTCGACGGCGTCGATATCGCCGAATAAGGTTGCGAAACGGGGGCGTCACCGCTTGGTGGCGCCTCCACTCGCCCGCCATGCTGCGTTATATCCTCGGCAAGATCGCCCTCATCATCCCGACCTTCATTGGGATAACCATCCTCGCCTTTGGCTTCGTGCGCATCCTGCCCGGTGATCCGGTGCTGGTGCTTGCGGGCGAACGCGGCCTGTCGCCCGAACGCCACACGGCGCTGATGCACCAATTCGGCTTCGATCTGCCGATATGGCAACAATACCTGACCTATTTGACCAACATCCTGAGCGGCGATTTCGGCACCTCGTTTTCCACCAAGACGCCGGTGCTCAAGGATTTCCTGGTGCGCTTCCCGGCAACGGTCGAGCTCGCCATTTTCGCGATGATCTTTGCCGTAGTCCTGGGGGTCGCCGCCGGCATCTTCGCCGCCATCCGCCGTGGATCCTGGTTCGATCAGCTGACCATGGGCACCGCGCTGGCAGGCTATTCCATGCCGATCTTCTGGTGGGGTCTGCTGCTGATCATCGTGTTTTCCGGCACGCTGCACTGGACGCCGGTTTCCGGCCGCATCGATCTTCTCTATTTCTTCAAGCCGGTGACCGGCTTCATGACCATCGACTCGCTGATCTCGGGGCAGAAGGGCGCCTTCCGTTCGGCGCTGTCGCACCTCATCCTTCCCACCGTCGTGCTCGGCACCATTCCGCTGGCCGTCATCGCCAGGCAGACGCGGTCGGCGATGCTTGAAGTGCTCGGCGAGGACTATGTACGCACCGCGCGCGCCAAGGGCCTGGCACCGCGCCGCGTCATCGGGCTGCATGCCTTCCGCAACGCGCTGATTCCGGTCGTCACCACCATCGGCCTGCAGGTCGGCACGCTTTTGACCGGCGCCATCCTGACCGAGAGCATCTTCTCCTGGCCCGGCATCGGCAAATGGATGATCGACGCCATTTCCAAGCGCGACTATTTCACCGTGCAGGGCGGGTTGCTTTTGATCGCGTTGATCGTCATGTCGGTGAACCTCATCGTCGACGTGCTCTACGCCGTCATCAACCCACGCATCCGGGCCAACTGACATGAGCAACGAAGGCCCAGCCACCATTGAAGCCGTGACCGTCGTCAAGCAGCAGGACGCAAGGCTGCAGATGTTCGGCGAGTTCTGGCACTACTTCTCCGTCAACAAGGGCGCGGTGATCGGGCTCTTCGTCTTTGCACTGCTGATCCTGATCGCCATCTTCGCGCCGCTGCTGGCGCCGCATTCGCCCGACGATCAGTTCCGCGACTTCTTCCTGACGCCGCCGGCCTGGCAGGAGGGCGGCAACGCACAGTTCCTGCTCGGCACCGACGCCGTCGGTCGCGATATGCTGTCGCGGCTGATCTACGGCTCGCGCTTCTCGCTCGCCATCGGCTTCGTCGTCGTCACTTCAGCGCTGATCTCGGGCGTGATCCTCGGCCTGCTAGCCGGCTACTGCCGCGGCTGGGTCGACACGTTGATCATGCGCATCATGGACATTATCCTGGCCTTCCCGTCGCTGCTCTTGGCCCTGGTACTGGTCGCGGTCCTCGGCCCCGGCCTTGTCAACGCCATGATCGCCATCGCCTTTGTGCTGCAGCCGCATTTCGCCCGGCTCACCCGCGCCGCCGTGATGGCCGAGAAGACTCGCGAATACGTCATCTCGGCCAAGGTCGCCGGCGCCAGTCATCTGAGGCTGATGCTGGTCACCATCCTGCCCAACTGCATCGCGCCGCTGATCGTGCAGGCGACGCTGTCCTTCTCCAACGCCATTCTTGAGGCGGCCGCCCTTGGCTTCCTCGGCATGGGCGCGCAGCCTCCGACGCCGGAATGGGGCACCATGCTGGCCGAAGCCCGCGAGTTCATCCTGCGCGCCTGGTGGGTGGTGACCTTCCCGGGCCTCGCCATCCTGATCACCGTCTTCGCCATCAACCTTATCGGCGACGGCCTGCGCGACGCGCTCGACCCCAAGCTGAAGAGGTCGTGAGCGTGCCTCTGCTCGAGATCAAGAACCTTACTGTTTCCTTCGATACGGCGGCCGGACCGTTCATGGCCGTGCAAGGCATCGATCTCGCGATCGAGCCGCGCGAAGTGCTGGCGATCGTCGGCGAGTCCGGCTCCGGCAAGTCGGTGGCGATGCTGGCGGTAATGGGCCTGTTGCCCGACACGGCAACGGTCAAGGCCGACCGCATGGCCTTCGACGGCGTCGATCTTTTGGAGCTCAGCCCGTCCGAACGCCGCAAGATCGTCGGCAAGGACATTTCGATGATCTTCCAGGAGCCGATCGCCAGCCTCAACCCATGCTTCACGGTCGGCTTCCAGATCGAGGAGGTGCTGCGCTTCCACATGGGCATGGATCGCGCCCAGCGCCGGGCGCGTGCCATCGAACTGATGAAGCTGGTCGGCATCGCCGACCCGGAGGAGCGACTGAGCTCGTTCCCGCACCAGATGTCGGGCGGCCAGTGCCAGCGCGTCATGATCGCCATCGCCATTGCCTGCAATCCGAAACTCCTGATCGCCGACGAGCCGACCACCGCGCTCGACGTGACCATCCAGAAACAGATCCTCGATCTGCTGGTTTCGCTGCAGGCCAAATACGGCATGGGCCTGATCATGATCACCCACAATATGGGCGTGGTCGCCGAGACCGCCGACCGCGTTATCGTCCAGTACAAGGGCCGCAAGATGGAAGAGGCCGACGTGCTGTCGCTGTTCGAGTCGCCGAAGAGCAATTACACGCGGGCCTTGCTGTCGGCCTTGCCGGAGAACGCCGTCGGCGACCGGTTGCCGACCGTGTCCGACATGATGTTCGAGCCGGCGCCGTCGGCTGCGGGAGCCGCCTCATGAGCATCACCGTTCTCGAAGGCAAGAACATCGTTCGCGACTACCACATCGGTGGTGGCCTGTTCACCGGGCCGCGCACGGTCCATGCGGTCAAGGGCGTCTCCTTCAAGGTGGACAAGGGCAAGACGCTGGCCATCGTCGGCGAAAGCGGCTGCGGCAAGTCAACGCTTGCCCGCATCATCACGCTGATCGATCCGGCGACGGCGGGCGAACTGTTCATCGACGGCAACAAGGTCGACATCGCCAGGAACGCATTGACGAAGGAGATGCGCCGCAAGGTGCAGATCGTCTTCCAGAATCCGTACGGATCGCTCAATCCGCGCCAGAAGATCGGTGACGTGCTGGGCGAGCCGCTGCTGATCAACACCGACAAGCCGGCCGCCGAGCGTCGCGACCTGGCGATGAAGATGCTGAAGAAGGTCGGCCTCGGACACGAGCACTACAATCGTTATCCGCACATGTTCTCCGGCGGCCAGCGCCAGCGCATCGCCATTGCCCGCGCGCTGATGCTCAACCCGAGCCTGCTGGTGCTGGACGAGCCGGTCTCCGCGCTCGACCTTTCGGTGCAGGCGCAGGTGCTCAATCTGCTCGCCGACCTTCAGGACGAATTCCAGCTGACCTATGTCTTCATCAGCCACGACCTGTCCGTGGTGCGTTACATCGCCGACGATGTGATGGTGATGTATTTCGGCGAAGCGGTCGAATACGGATCGCGCGACGAGGTCTTCGCCGACCCCAAGCACAGCTATACCCGGACGCTATTCGCGGCCACGCCGCGCGCCGACGTCGCATCGATCAAGGCGAGGTTGGCGAAGAAGAAGGCGGCTTGACGTCTCTTCGTCGTCCCAGGGCCTTCGCCGCGTCGCTTCGCTTCAGGATGACGACGCTGGAGTGGCCGCCTCACGACAGCTTGGCGATGATGGTGCGCAGCGCTTCGCCGAAGCGGTGGATCTCATCGACCGTGTTGTAGTGGACCAGCGAGGCGCGGATGGCGCCGCTGTCCATCGAGAGATTGAGGCGCTTCATCAGTCGCGGCGCGTACATGTGGCCGTCGCGGATGCCGATCTGCATCTCGGCCATTTCCTCGACGATCCGCTGCGGCGACAGTTTGCCGATGTTGAAGCAGAAGGTCGGCACCCGTTCCACAATGCGGGCCTCGTCGGCAACGCCATAGATGGTCGCGCCGCAACCTTTCAGCACAGCAAGCATCTCGCGCGCCAGCACCAGCTCGTAGTCGCGGATGGCGCTCATGCCGGCAACGATGTTGTCGCGCCGCGAGCGGTTGTTGGAGGGCGCAAGATTGCGGCCGATCAGTTCCAGATACTGCACGGCCGCATCCATGCCGGAGACGTTCTCGTAGATGAACGTGCCCGCCTCGACCTTGTAGGGCGGCTCGTCGGGGATGAAATCCTCGCGGAAGGTCGGCAGCCGCTTCAGCGTTTCGAAACGGCCCCACAGGAAGCCCATATGCGGCGAGAAATTCTTGTAGCCGGAGCAGACGAGATAGTCGCAGTCCCAGGCCTGCACGTCGATCAGCCCGTGCGGCCCGTAATGCACGCAGTCGAGGAACACCTCGGCACCGGCCGCGTGCGCGATCCTGGCCACCTCGGCGACATCGACGATCGAGCCGATCGAGTGCGCGGTCACCGTGCACGCGACCAGACGGGTGCGGTCGGAAACGAGCGGGCGCAGATCGTCGACATGCAGATTGCCGTCCTCGCGCATCCGCCACCATTTGAATTTCGCGCCAGCGGACTCCAGCGCCAGCCATGTCGCGATGTTGGCGTCGTGGTCCATGTCGGTGATGACGATCTCGTCGCGCTCTTGAAGCATCTGGCCGATGCCGAGGCTGACCAGGCGGATGAACGAAGTGGCGTTCATGCCGAAGCAGATTTCCGCTGGGCTGTAAGCGTTGATCAGCAGCGCGACGCTTGTCCGGGCATCTGCGACCGACTGGTCGACGGTGACGCTGCGGCCATAGCGGCCGCCGCGCTGCACATTGTGCGAAACCAGATGGTTGGTCACCGCGTCGAGTACGCTCTGCGGGATCTGGGCGCCTGCGGCATTATCCAAGAAGATGAAATCGCCGGCCCGTTGCAAGGCGGGGAACATGGCGCGGATGGTGTGGACGGGAAACGCGGTTGCGCTCGCATTGTCGGTCTGGTGCTTGTTCACGGGTAGGCTCCTGCGAAGGACTTGGAGGGATCGGTTGGCGAGGTCAGCGCTTCTTTTCGGTCTTGAAGCGCTCTTCAAGCAGGCTGACGAGGCGGACCATCGGCCAGAGGAAGATGAGATAGACAAGCGCCGCGCCGATCAGCGGCGAGGGGTTGGCATAGAGCGACTGCGCGTTGGTCGCTTCCTTGAGCAGTTCCGGCAGCGCCACGGTGGAGGCGAGCGAGGTGTCCTTGAACATCGAGACGCAGTTGCTGGTCATCGGCGGGATGACGACGCGGATCGCCTGCGGCAGCACCACCTTGCGCAAGGTCAGCAGGAACGGCAGGCCAAGCGCCTGCGACGCCTCGAACTGGCCACGCGGAATGCTTTCGATGCCGGAACGGAACACTTCCGCCGAATAGGCCGACATGATGAAGGCGAAGGCAGTCACCGCCGATGCCCAGGACGACAGGCGGATGCCGAGGAAGGGCAGCGCGTAGTAGATCAGGATCAGCACGACCAGCACCGGCAGGGCGCGGAAGATGTCGGTGTAGCCGACCGCGAGCCAGCGCAGCGGCTTCGGCGCATAGAGTCGCACCAGGCTGATCACCAGGCCGATGGGGATGCCGATGCCGATGCTCAGAATGCCGAGCAGCAGCGTGTTCAGGAAGCCGCGCAGCAGCGCCGGCAGGCTGGACATGATGACATCGGGGTTGAAGAAGGTGTCGAGCAGCGACATAGGAGCGTTCCCGAACCCCAGAGCAAAGAATGCTCGCGTTAAAATCAATTGACCTCACCGACGGCGGGGTGTCTGCGGCGGAAGCCGGCGCCAGGGCGTGAAATGAATCGTGCCGGCCTGGAAAGCCGGCACGATGTCAATGCATTGCCGCTCAGGCCTTCGGCAGCGGCATTTCCTTCATGGTCGAAGAGTCGGCGGGCGCGTCGCTGCCGAACCACTTCTTGTGGATCGCGGCCAGCGTGCCGTCCTTCTTCATCGCGGTCAGCGCGTCGTTCAGCTTGTCGAGCAGCGGGTGGTCCTTGGTCAGCATCAGGCCGTATTGTTCGCCGGTCTTGATGCGTTCCTTGACGATCAGGTCCTTCATCTTGGTGAAGGAATATTCCATGCCCGGAATGTCGCTGACGGCGGCGTCGACGCGTCCGGCGCTGAGGTCGAGCAGCAGGTTCTGCTGCGTGTCATAACCCTTCACGTCGCTGAAGCCGTCGGCTTCCTGATGCGCCTTGACCCAGGTCTCGCCGGTCGAGCCGGACAGCACGCCGACGATCTTGCCCTTGAGGTCGGCTTCGGCCTTGATCGCGCTGTCGGTCTTGGTGGCGATGCCCATGTCGGAATCATAGTATGGCTGGGTGAACGACTGCGACTTCAGCCGCTCCGCCGTGATGGTGATCGACGAGATGGCGACATCGATGCGCTTCGACGTGGTGGCGGCGAACAGCGCCTGGAAGCCGAGATCGGCGATGTCGGTGGTCATGCCGACGCGCTTGGCCGCTTCGTTGACGATGTCGACTTCAAAGCCCTCGAAGGTGCCGCTCTCGTTCTTGTATTCGAACGGCGGATTGGTCGGGTAGGCGCCGACATTCAGCACATCGGCGGCATAGGCGGTGGCGGGGCCGGCGGCGATGCCGATTGCGGCGGCGAGAAGAAGCAATTTGCGGCGAGTGAAGCTCATCTGTGTTCCCTCTGTTGTTGATCGGGCGGGTTGCTCCCGCACGGTTTTTTGCCGCCCCGCTTCAGGCAGGGCGTCAATTCATGGCAGCGACCATGCGGTCGAGCGCGGTCGCTATCTGGTCACGTTCACGGCAGACGCACATCCGGAGGAAGGCCGTGGCGATGTTCTCGGTGTGCAGGTCGCGGATCTGGGCGCGCGCACCATCGAAGGCATAGCGCGCGCTAGACGATGACTGGGGCACTATGAACGACAAGGACTGAAACCCCTCCCACCACGATGGACTGGCAAGCAAGCCCCTCCGGCACGGCAATCGCCATCGATTTTGGAATGCTTATCCAAAGTGCCGCGGTTTTCAAGGCGAAAGTTTTAAGCTTAAAAAGTTTGACCGGATTGTTGCCCGGCCGATACGCCCTTGGCCGTGCTTGTGTCGCGCAAGTTCGGCTACGCGTCGTAGAAAGAACCTTCGGCCGCACCAGCCTCGAGAACCCATCTCCCTTTTTCGTCCTGCCCAAATCCATATCCGCAAACCATCGCAAGGCGAAGCTATTTCATGCTTGAAATATTTTTGCGGGGCCGTAGCGTGCGATCTTCGCCGGGAGGTCGCGACATGAACAAACCACATCCCTTGCACGGCCCGAACAGACTGAAGCTCGGCGTTTTTTCGACCAATGCCGACGGCGGCCTTGCCATCACCGATGTGCCGGAACGCTGGACGGCGAGTTGGCAGGACAATCTGGCGGCGGCGCGGATTGCCGACCGTGCCGGGCTGGAGTTCATGCTGCCGATCGCGCGCTGGCGCGGCTTCGGCGGCCGCAACAAGGTGCGCGAATGGTCGTTCGAGACCTTCACCTGGGCGGCGGCCCTTGCCATGGCCACCGATCGGATCGGCCTGTTTATGACCGTGCACGTGCCGCTGGTGCATCCGCTCTATGCCGCCAAGGCGCTGGCGACGGTCGACCATATCAGCCAGGGCCGCGCCGGCTTGAACATCGTCTGCGGCTGGAACCCGAAGGAATTCGGCATGTTCGGTACGCCCCTGGTCGAGAAGGGCTACGACCAAGCGGCCGAATGGATCGAGATCCTCGAAAAGCTTTATGCCTCGGCCGAGCCGCTCGACTATGAAGGCACCTATTATCGCCTCAAGGAAGCCGTCAGCCGGCCGGCCAGTCTGCAGGTTCCGCGCCCGGTGACGATGAACGCCGCTTTCGGCGGACCGGGCCGGGATTTCGCCGCCGCCCGATGCGACTATCTCTTCACGACCTTTTCCGAGATGAGCGATGCCGGCAAGCATGTCGCCGATATCAGCGAGCGGGCCGACAAGGCGGGCCGGGATGTCGGCGTCTACACCGTGGCGCATGTCGTCTGCCGCCCGACGATGGAAGAGGCGCAGGCCTACTATACGCGCTACGCGGTTGAGATGGCCGACCATGCTGCGGTCGATGCCCATATGGCGAGCAAGAAGGAATTCTCGCAATCGCACGACCCGCATGCCTATGACCGTTACCGGCAGCGTTTCGCCGGCGGCGCCGGCACCTACCCGCTGATTGGAACCCCCGAGACGATCGCCGCCGACATGGCCGCCATTGCCGGGCACGGCTATCAAGGCATCGCGCTGTCCTTCGTCAATTACACGCAGGAGCTGCCCTATTTGTGCGATAACGTGCTGCCGATATTGAGACAGGCGGGCCTGCGCGAATAGTGGTGGTGCTCAGGGATCAGCTACCCTGTGGCAGCCAGGATTTCATCGTCAGCTTCGATGATTATCGCGAACATTCGGATTTAGCCGAAGCCTTCCCAACGTCGTCATCCCAGGGACGGAGCTTCGCTCCTGCGCCGCCCGTGGATGACGAAGTGATGAGCGTTTACTCCGGGATAACGGCGGTCGCCTGAATCTCCACCTTGGCGCGGTCCTCGACCAGTGCCATTACCTGCATGGCGGCCATCGCCGGAAAGTGCCGGCCGATCACCTCGCGATAGGCCTCGCCGATCCCCCTGAGATTGGCGAGGTATTCGGCCTTGTCGGTGAAATACCAGGTCATTGAGGTGATGTGCCGCGGCACCGCGCCGGCTTCCGCCAGCACCGCCACGATGTTCTGAAGCGTCTGCTTCACCTGGCCGACAAAGTCGTCGGTCTCGAACTGGCATTGGCCGTTCCAGCCGACCTGTCCGCCAACGAAGACGAGCCGCCCGCGCGCCGCGACGCCATTGGCGTAGCCGACGGGTTTTGCCCAGCCTTCCGGCTGCAGAATCGTGTGCATTCAAAACCTCCCGGTACCCAAAAACCAAGTCTCGAAATCGCTCGTCAATTTCCTACCGTCAGGCCGCGCCCATCACCTGCCGCGCAATCACCACTTTCTGCACGTCGGAGGCACCCTCATAGATGCGCAGCGCGCGGATCTCGCGATACAGGCTTTCGACGATATGGCCTTTGCGGACACCGTCGCCGCCATGCAGCTGCACTGCCCTGTCGATGACGCTTTGGGCGTGGTCCGTCGCGTATAGTTTCGCCATGGCCGCCTCGCGCGTCACCCGCGCGGCCCCCATGTCCTTGGTCCAGGCGGCGCGATAGACCAAAAGGGCTGCCGCATCGACGTCGAGCGCCATGTCGGCGATATGGCCCTGCACCATCTGCAGTTCGGCCATCGGGGCGCCGAACAGTTTGCGTTCGCCCACGCGCTTGATGCTTTCATCCAGCGCACGTCGGGCAAAGCCGAGTGCCGCCGCACCGACGGTCGAGCGGAACACGTCGAGCACCGACATGGCGATGCGGAAGCCGTCGCCTGGTCTGCCGATCAGCGCCGAGGCGGGCAGGCGAACCTGGTCGAAAGACAGCCGCGCCAGCGGATGCGGCGCGATCACTTCCAGCCGCTCGGCAATGCCAAGACCCTTGACGTCGCCCGGCACGAGGAAGGCGGAGAGCCCCTTGGCGCCCGGCGCCTCGCCGGTGCGGGCAAAGACGACATAGAGATCGGCGATGCCGCCATTGGAGATCCAGGTCTTTTCGCCGGAGAGAACATAGCTTTCGCCGTCACGGGTCGCCGTCATTTCCGTATTGGCGACGTCCGACCCAGAGCGCGGCTCCGACAGGGCAAAGGCTGAGATCGCCTTGCCGGCGCGCGTCTTTGCCAGCCACTGCTGCTGCTGCGGCGTGCCGAACAGGCTGAGCGCGCCGGTGCCGAGCCCTTGCATGGCAAAGGCGAAATCGGCCAGCCCGTCATGGCGGGCGAGCGTCTCGCGGGTGACGCACAAAGTGCGGACGTCGAGTGGTCCCGGATTGTCGGTGTCGAGAGCCGTAGGCCTCAGCCAGCCGTCCTGGCCAAGCTTAGTGACCAGCTCGCGGCAGGCGGCATCTACATCATGGTGATCGACCGGCAGGTTTTTTGAGCACCATGTCTCGAGACGTTCGGCCAGTTCGCGATGGCGGTCCTCGAAGAATGGCCAGGAGAGGAAGGAACGGTCAGGCATTGGCGCGCCCTCGGTTTTCGTCGCGCTCCGTCGCACCCCCCTCTGCCCTGCCGGGCATCTCCCCCGCAAGGGGGGAGATTGGCAGCCTCGTCGACGGCTTCGACCTAACAATGTTGGAGATTGGCGAAAACAAAACGTGCAACCGATCTCCCCCCTTGTGGGGGAGATGTCCGGCAGGACAGAGGGGGGTGCCTGGGCGCAAACCTACCGTCATCAATCCCCCTCGAACACCGGCTTTTCCTTGGCCACGAACGCCTTGTAGGCGCGCTCGAAATCGCGGGTCTGCATGCAGATCGCTTGCGCCTGTGCTTCCGCCTCGATCGCCTGGTCGAGGCCCATCGACCATTCCTGGTTGAGCTGCGTCTTGGTGATGCCATGGGCGAAGGTCGGGCCGGAGACGATGCGCGCCGCCATGTCGAGCGCGTCGGCCTCGAGCGCCGCGGCATCGACCAGCCTGTTGTAGAAGCCCCAACGTTCGCCTTCCGCCGCCGTCATGGTGCGGCCGGTGTAGAGCAGTTCGGCGGCGCGGCCCTGGCCGATGATGCGCGGCAGGATCGCGCAGGCGCCCATGTCGCAGCCGGCAAGGCCGACGCGGGTGAACAGGAACGCGGTCTTGGCTTCCGGCGTGGCGATGCGGATATCGGAACTCATTGCAATGATGGCGCCGGCGCCAACCGCGACGCCATCGACCGCCGCAATGATCGGCTTGCCGCAATTCAGCATCGCCTTGACGAAATCGCCGGTCATGCGGGTGAAGGCAAGAAGCTGCTTCATGTCCATCTTGACCAGCGGGCCGATGATGTCATGGACATCGCCGCCGGAGCAGAAATTGCCGCCATTGGAGAGGAACACCACTGCGTCGACGTCGTCGGCATAGACGAGGTCGCGGAACGTGTCGCGCAACTCCGCATAGCTGTCGAAGGTCAGCGGGTTCTTGCGTTCAGGCCGGTCGAGCCGGACCTTTGCGATCCTGCCCTCGACCTCCCAGATGAAATGCTTCGGCTTGCGCCCGGCCATTTCGGTCATTCGCGTCCCTCCCAATTGCTGCGGAACGAGGTCAGCATACCGGTCAGCCGGCGCGCGTCGTCCTCGCTGACCTTGCCCAGCAATTCGCCGATCCAGCCTTCATGCGCCGCGGCGATGGTGGCAAAGGCCTGCGTGCCTTCCTCGGTCAGCCGCACCATCGACGTGCGGCGGTCGCCATTGCGCCTCGCGCGTGCCACCAGCCCTTCCGAAACCAGCCGGTCGACAATGCCCGTGACGTTGCCGTTGGAGACCAGCAGGAAGCGCGACAGGTCGCTCATCAGCATGCCTTCCGGCACCCGATAAAGGGCCGCCATCACATCGAAGCGCGGCAGCGTCGTGTTGAATTCCTTCTTCAGGCGCTCGCGCAGCTCGGCCTCGATCGTGCGCGAGGCACGCAGCAGCCTGATCCACAGACGCAAGCGGTCCTTGCCGGGTCCCGACGGCGCGGGCAGGGGGCCGGCTACCATGTTTCGCCTCCTGAGATGGAAATTGCCTGTCCGGTGATCGATTGGGCGGCGTCGCCACACAGCCACAGCACGGCGGCGGCGACCTCTCGCGGCTGGATGAAGCGGCCCTGGGGGTTGGTCGAGGCGAGGCTCGACCGCGCCTGCTCGGCCGAGCGGCCGGTCTTTTCGATGATGCGTTGGATGGACTCCTCCAGCATCTCGGTTTCCACAAAACCCGGGCACACGGCATTGACGGTGACGCCGGATTTCGCAGTCTCCGCCGCCAGCGCCCGCATCAGGCCGACGACGCCATGCTTGGCCGCGACGTAAGCCGCGACATACGGATAGCCCTTGAGTCCGGCCGTCGAGGCGATGAAAACGATGCGGCCCGCCTTGCGCGCGGCCATCCCGGCCAGCGCCGGCTTCACCGTCAGGAAGGCGCCGGTCAGATTGACGTCGAGCGTCCGCTGCCAGTCGGCAAGCGTTGTCTTGTGCGCCGGCGTGCTGCCGGCCATGCCGGCATTGGCGACGACGATGTCGAAGGGCCCTCGTGCGGCTTGCGCTGTCTCGTAAAGCGACGCCATTGCCGCCTCATCGGTGACATCGGCGGCAGTGCCGAAAATGCGGTCGCTTTCGCCGGCCACCTTGGCGAGTTCCGCCTCGCGCCGGCCACAGATGGTCACGTCGATGCCGGCACTCGCCAGCGCTAGCGCGATGGCCCGGCCGACACCGGAGCCGCCGCCAGTGACCAGCGCATGCTTGCCCGCGATCATGTGCCAATCCTCGAAACTTGGCGCCAAGTACCCCCACCCCTAACCCTCCCCACAAGGGGGAGGGAGAAGGCAGCACCTATCGATCGCAAACTTATGCGGTTTCCGCTGGGTCGAACGCAACATAGTCCCCCTTCCCCTTGTGGGGAGGGGCCAGGGGTGGGGGTACAGCGTCGACGTAGCAAGCGAAAAGCACTCATACTTTTAGCCCCGCGGCAGCATCACGCTCGGCCAGCCGGTAGAGCTGGTCGCGTCCGGGCAGATAGGGATCCGGCCATTTGACGCCACGGTCGCCGAGCGTGACCGCGGCATGCAGCGTCCAGTAGGGGTCGGCGAGATGCGGCCGTGCCAGCGCCACCAGATCGGCGCGGCCGGCCATCAGGATCGAGTTGACGTGGTCCGGCTCGTAGATGTTGCCGACCGCCATCGTCGCCATGCCGACCTCGTTGCGGATACGGTCGGAAAACGGCGTCTGGAACATGCGGCCATAGACCGGCTTCGCCAGTGCCGAAGTCTGGCCGGCCGAGACGTCGCAGATGTCGACGCCGGCCTCATGCAGCAGCCGCGCGATCTCGACCGCGTCGGCGGGCGTCACGCCTTCGATGCCAAGCCAGTCATTGGCGGAGATGCGCATCGAGATCGGTTTTTCCGCCGGCCAGGCGGCGCGTACCGCACGGAAGATTTCCAGGGGATAGCGCATGCGGTTTTCCAGCGAACCACCGTATTTATCCGCGCGCCGATTGGTGACCGGCGTGATGAAGGACGACAGGAGATAGCCGTGCGCGGCGTGGATTTCGAGCATATCGAAGCCGCAGCGATTGGCCATCTCGGCCGAAGCCACGAATTCGTCGCGCACGCGGTCCATGTCGGCGCGGTCCATCGCCTTCGGCACCTGATTCTGCGGCGACCACGCCACGGCCGATGCCGCGATCACCGGCCAGTTTCCGGAGGTCAACGGCACGTCGGTGCCCTCCCAGCCGAGCCGAGTCGAACCCTTGGCGCCGGAATGGCCGATCTGGGCGCAGATCTTGGCTTCGGTCTCGATGTGGACGAAATCGACCAGCCGCTTCCACGCCACCTCATGTTCGGGCGCATAGAAGCCGGGACAGCCGGGCGTGATGCGCCCTTCCGGGCTGACGCAGGTCATCTCGATATAGATGAGGCCAGCACCGCCCTTGGCCCGCTCGGCGTAGTGGGCGAAATGCCAGTCGGTCGGGCAGCCGTCGACGGCCTTGTACTGCGCCATTGGCGAGACGACGACGCGGTTTTGCAGCTTCAGATCGCGTAGCTTGAAAGGCGCGAACATCGGCGCGCGGCGCATGCCGCCGGCCCCCGCCTGGCGCTGGAACCATTCTTCCGCGCCGCCCAGCCATTCGGCATCGCGCAGCCGCAAATTCTCGTGGCTGATGCGCTGCGAGCGGGTCAAAAGCGAATAGTTGAACTGCACCGGATCGAGGCCGAGATAACGTTCAACCTCCTCGAACCATTCCAGCGAATTGCGCGCCGCCGATTGCAGCTTCAGCACCTCGGTGCGGCGGGCATCCTCGTATTTGCGGAAGGCGGCGTCGAGGTCGGGTTCGGTTTCGACATATTCGGCCAGCGCCACGGCGCTCTCCAGCGCCAGCTTGGTGCCGGAGCCGATCGAGAAGTGCGCTGACGCCGCCGCATCGCCCATCAGTGCGAGATTCTTGTAGGACCAGCGCTCGCACAGCACGCGTGGGAAATTGATCCAGGCCGAGCCCCTGATATGGTTGGCGTTGGTCATCAGCGCGTGGCCGCCGAGATGCTTCGCAAAGATACGCTCGCAGGTGCCGATCGATTCCTGCTGCGACATCGCACCGAAGCCGAAGGCAGCCCAGGTCTGTTCGCTGCACTCGACGATGAACGTCGCGGTGTCGCTGTCGAATTGGTAGGCGTGCGCCCACACCCAGCCATGCTCGGTCTTTTCGAAGATGAAGGTGAAGGCGTCGTCGAATTTCTGTTGCGTGCCCAGCCAGACGAACTTGCATTTGCGGGTGTCGATGTCGGGCTTGAAGATGTCGACGAAGCTGTTGCGCGCCCTGGAATTCAACCCGTCGGCGGCGACCACCAGATCATGCGTTTCCATGTAAGGTCGGGGATCGGCAATGTCGGTCTCGAACATGAGCTTGACGCCGAGTTCTCGCGCTCGGCGCTGCAACAGGATGAGCAGCCGCTTGCGGCCGATGCCGCAGAAACCGTGCCCGGTCGAAACCGTACGCACGCCGTCATGGATGACGGCGATGTCATCCCAATAGGCGAAATGCTTCTTGATCCAGACGGCGCTGACCGGATCGTTCTTCGACAAATTGTCGAGCGTCTCGGCCGACAGCACGACGCCCCAGCCGAACGTGTCGTCGGCGCGGTTGCGCTCGAACACCGTCACCTCGTGCGCGGCGTCCCTGAGTTTCATCGAAATGGCAAAGTAGAGGCCGGCTGGTCCACCGCCGAGAACCGCAACCTTCATGTCTGCGATCTCCTCTTCGCTTCCTGGCTTCAGTATCGCGCTGGCGGCAAATTATTTCAAGCTTAAAGTTTCATATCGAAATGATTCAACGTTGCAGTCGTCGGCGAACGGGCCGAACGACATCGCCTTCTTGCAGCCGACCACCCCGGTGAAGAAGTCGACCGCCTGCTTCATGTCAGGAACCGTGATGCCGGTGTGATCATGCCCGCGCATGCCGGGATCGAGCTGGCGGCGGCCATGCCGGCGCTGCCGAGGACAAAGGCCGCGAGTGTTGTGTTTCGAAGTATCGTCTTCATCTCAGTCCTCTCCATTGGCGGGACCAAGTCATTGCGGTCGCACGTCCAAAGCCCGCTTTCGGCGTGCGGTTGCATTCATGTCGAGACCTTTGCGACGGCAGGGATGTCCAGCCAACCCGGATCGATCTCTGGCAGCGGAATGGCTGCGATGAGATCGCGCGTGTAGGCCTGCCGTGGATCGTCGAACAAGGCGTCGGTGGCGCTGGCTTCGACGATCACGCCTTCGCGCATGACGATCACTTGCTGGCACAGCCGCCGAATGACCGACAGATCGTGGCTGATGAAGGCGACGGTCAGGCCCATCTCGGCGGCAAGCTTCTCCAGCAGGGTCAGGATTTGCGCCTGCGTCGACACGTCGAGGCCGGAGACGATCTCGTCGGCCAGTACGAATTTCGGTGACAGCGCCAACGCACGCGCAATGCCGACGCGCTGGCGCTGTCCGCCCGACAGTTCGTGGCGGTAGCGGGTGGCGAAGCTCTGCGGCAGGCCGACGCGCTGCAGGGCCTCGGCAACGCGGCTCTTCAGATTATCGCCAAGCCCATTCAGCTTCAAAGGCGCGGCGATGATGCTGGCAATGGTGCGGCGCGGGTTGAGCGACGACATCGGATCCTGGAAGATCATCTGCATATCGCGGCGCAGCGGCCTGAGCTCCGCCTCAGGCAGATGGGTGATATCGCGGCCGTCGAAGCTGATGCTGCCGGCGCTGGGCTCCAGCAGGCGCACCAGCGCGCGGCCGAGTGTCGATTTTCCCGATCCGGATTCGCCGACGATGCCGGTCACCGATCCCCGGGGCAGATCGAAATCGAGGCCTTTTAGGATCTCGGCCAAGGGCGCGCGGCCGATCAGTGGCTTACGCGTCATGTCGGGCAGGGCGACCTTCAGCCCGCGCACGGAAAACAGCGGCTCAACCATGCGGCCGCCGCCAGGCCTGGTCGGCGGCCGTGATCTCCGCGGCCAGTCCGGCCAGTACCGCCTCGTCCACTGGCTTCAGCGAAGCGAACGGGTCGGTGTAGCGCGGCGTGGCGGCCATCAGCGCTCGCGTATAGGGGTGCTGCGGGGCGGCGAAGAGGGCAGCCGTTTCGGCCTCCTCGACCACCTTGCCGGCATAGAGCACCGACACTCTCTGGCTGATCTTGGCGACGACGCCGAGATCATGGGTGACGAACAGGATCGCCGTGCCGTGCTCGCGCTGCAACTGCGCTATCAGGCGCAGGATCTGTTTCTGCACGGTGACGTCGAGCGCCGTGGTCGGCTCGTCGGCAACGATGAGCCGCGGCTCGGCGGCGAAGGCGGCGGCGATCAGCACGCGCTGGCGCATGCCGCCGGAAAGCTCGTGCGGATAGCTTTTCAGCACGCGGTCGGGGTCGCGGATCTGCACCTCGTCCAGCAGTTGGCGAATGCGGGTATCGGCCCTCTCGCCACTCCAGCCGAGAATGCGCACCAACCGGTCGGTCATCTGCGAGCCGATACGCCGCGACGGATTGAGCGCGGTCAGCGGGTCCTGCGGGATCAGCGCCGTGCGCGCACCGATCAGCGTGCGCCGCGCCTTGGGCTGGAGCTTGCCGAGATCTTCGCCCTCGAGCAGCATGTCGCCTTCGACAATGCGCACGCTCGACGGCAGCACGCCGAGCACCGCCTTGCCGATCATCGTCTTGCCGGCGCCGCTCTCGCCGACCAGCGCACGGACCTCGCCGGGCTGGACGGAAAGCGACACCGAGCGCAGCACGCGCTGGCCGTTCGGCAGCACGGCGCTCAGATCCCTGATCTCGAGACAGGCGCTCATCGCAGCACCGGGTCGAAGCGCGTCTTCAGCGCCTCGCCGAACTGGCTGAAAGACAGCACCGTCAGGATCAGCGTGACCAGCGGGAACACCAGCACCCACCACGCCTGATGGATCGACAGCCGGCCCTCGGCGATGATGCCGCCCCAGGTCGGGTCGTCGGTCGAGATCGACAGATTGACGAAGGACAGGATCGCCTCGACGATGACGGCGATGCCCATTTCCAGCGACAGCAGCGCGACGATCGACGGCACCACATTGGGCAGCACTTCGCGCAGCATGATGCCGATGCGGCCATAGCCGGCGATGCGGGCATTCTCGACATAGTCCATGCGCGACTGGCCCATGGTTTCGGCACGGATCACCCGGCAGAAACGCGTCCAGTCGATGATGGCGATGGCGAGGATGACCGAGCTCAGGCCGGTGCCGAGCACGGCCACCAGAAGGATGGCGAACAGCACCGGCGGAAACGCCATCCAGACATCGACGATGCGCGAGATGATGCGGTCTGCCCAGCCGCCGAAATAACCCGCGATCAGCCCAAGCGTCGAGCCGACCAGGCACGCCGCGATGGCGGCGGCAAAAGCGACGATGAAGGCGATGCGGCCGCCGAAGATCAGGCGGGAGAACAGGTCGCGGCCGAGGCTGTCGGTGCCGAGCCAATAGCCGGGCTCGGCGCCATCAATCCAGAACGGCGGCAACCGCTCCAGCATCAGATCCTGCGCCAGCGGATCCTGCGGCGCCACCAGCGGCGCGAAGATCGCGGCCAGCAGCGCCAGCAGCAGCCAGCCGCCGGCAAGCCACAAGCGCGGCGACACGCTACGCCTTCGAGCACGGCCCTCATCCATGGCGCAGCCTCGGATTGAGCAGGGCATACATCATGTCGACGGCGAGGTTGATCAGCACGAACAGCAGCGCGAAGACCAGCACGATGCCCTGGATCAGCGGCAGGTCGCGGTTGATGACGGCGTCGATCGCCATATTGCCGAGGCCTTCATACGAAAACAGCCGTTCGACGATGACCGTGCCGCCGATGAGGAAAGTGAACTGCACGCCGACCAGCGTCAGCGTTGGCAAGGCGGCGTTCTTCAGCGCCTCGCGCAGGATGACCTGCGTTTCCGAAAACCCCTTCACCCGCGCCAGCACGACATAATCGAGGTCGAGCACTTCCTTCAGCGACTGTTTCAGCAGTTGCGAGATGATCGCCGCCAGCGGTAGCGCCAAAGCCACGGCCGGCATCAGCATGTGCTTCAAGAGATCCCAGGTGAGGTCGAGGCGCAGGCGCAATAGGCTCTCGAACAGATAGAACTGGGTGACGAACGGCAGGTCGAGTTGCGGCGATACCCGGCCGGAAATGTCGAAGATCGGCACCAGCACGCCGAACAGCAGGATCAGCACCAGGCCCCACAGGAAATCGGGAATGGAGAGTGCCGCGCCGCTGGCGATGTCGATGCCTGCCTCGACCGCCGTGCCGCGTTCGCGGGCGCCGATGATCGCCGTCGTGCCGCCGAGTGCCACCGCCATCACAAGCGCGACGATGGCGAGCTCCAGCGTCGCCGGCAGCCGGTTGAAGACAAGGCCGAGTACGTCTTGCCGCAGCGAGATCGAGGTGCCGAAATCGCCCCTGACGACGCCGGACAGCCAGATGAAGAACTGCTGCACGATGGTCTTGTCGAGCCCGTAAAGCGCACGCAGCCGGGCAATGTCGGCATCCGTGGCGCCGGGCGGCAGCATCATGGCGATCGGATCGCCGGGAGCGACGCGGATCACGACAAAGACGACGACGGCCACGCCGAACAGCGTGATCAGCATCGTCAGAAGACGGATCAGGAATCTTTGCAAAAGCATTCTGGCATAGGCCCAATGCGTTTCAGCGACTGATGGAACGAACAGTCCCCTCATCCGGCCGTCGACGGCTGAGTAAGTCTCTTCTCCCCAGCGGGGAGAAGGTGGCCCGAAGGGCCGGATGAGGGGGCCTGCGCAAGTTGGGCGAAGGCACGCCGTCTCGTGACAGCGTGCCATTTGCCTGTCTCAGGCCGGGGTCATCAGGGCCGGCAGCAGCGCTCCGGACACATGCTGCACAACATTGACGCCCTTGGCATGCACGATCGGCTGCGCGTACTGGATAAGCGGCAGCACATAGGCCTGCTCGGCGATGTATTTGTCGACAGCCTTCCAGCCGGCGATGCGCTTGGCCTCGTCCTTTTCGCCCCACAGCGGGTTGATCATGTCGATCAGGTCCTGGCTGTCCCACACCGAATGCGGGCTTGGGCCGTACATGGCAAAGCCGGTCGAGGTGGTCGGATCGCCGATGGCGTTGCCCCAGTTGTAGAAGGCGGCCGGAGCCAGCTTGTCGGCGGCGCGCAGCTCGTAGTGCTTGGCGATCTCGTAGACCTCGATCGTCGCCTCGATGCCGACCTTGCGCCACATGCCGACGATCGCCTGGATCATCTCATAGTCCTTGGGCTTGAAGCCCTTGGTCGTCTGGATGGTGAACTTGACCGGCTTTTCCGGCGAATAGCCGGAGGCAGCGAGCAGTTCCTTGGCCTTCTCGGGATTGTGCTCGACCTTGATCGACGCATCGTAGGCCGCGTATTCCGGCGTCTCCAGCGTGTCGATCGGCTGGCCATAGCCGCGCAGCAGGCGGTCGACCAGCAGCTTCTTGTCGATCGACATGACGGCTGCCTGGCGGACGTTCTTGTCCAGCATCGCCTCGATGTCGTTGAAGAAGATCATGCCGATATCGGACACGTTCTTGCACGAGCCGGCAAGCCCGTCCTTGGCGATCAGCCGGTCATATTCCTCATAGGGAATTTCGAGCGTCACCTGCGAGGAGCCGGACTCGATCTCGGCGACGCGGCTCGCCGCGTCAGTGACGAACTTGATCGTCACGTTCGCGAAGGCGGGCTTGCCGCCCCAATAGTTCGGGTTGGCCTTCAGCCGCAGGAAGGCGTTGCGCTCGAATTTTTCGACCATGTAGGGGCCAGTGCCGATCGGCGCCTTCTCGAAGCCTTCGGCGCCCACCTTCTCGTAATAGGCCTTCGGCATGATGTAGCCGGTCAAAAACGACATCCATTTGAAATACACCGGGTCGAACTGCACGACGTCGCCGGTGATCTTGTTGCCGTCGATCTTGAAGTTGTTGACGTTCTTCCAGACGAACTGGATCGGGTTGCCGGTCTTCTCGTCACCCGCCCGCTGCAACGACCAGACCACGTCTTCCGCCGTGAAAGGCGAGCCGTCGTGCCATGTCACGCCTTCGCGCACCGTCATCATGATCTTTGTGCGGTCTTCGTTCCAGCCCCATTCGGTGAGCAGGCCCGGCGCGAAGGACAGGTCGGGCTTTTGCGGGATGAACTGGTCGAACACCGACTGGTAGAGTCCCTGGATCGTCGGGTTGACCGCCGAAGGTCCGGTGGTCGGATCCCAGGACGGCAGGTTGACGTTGTAGGCGATGGTCAGTTCGCCTGCGGCCGCCTTGGCGATCCGCGGCAGACCGACAGCGGCTACCCCGAGTGCCGCGGCACTGTATCCCAGCAATTCACGTCTGTTGATTGTCATGGTCGTTCCCCTTGTTGGTTTATTGTCCTTGCGCGGCATCGTCAGTTCATTGTTCAGGCTCTTGGGCAGCAGCGCCTTGCCCTTTTTCGCCTGTGTGAATCTTCGGCTCTACCTCCCGCCAAGCTGTTGCGCGAGCATGTATCCGGAAGCCGCGCCGGTGCCGGCACCTGGCCATGTCGCGGCGCCGGTGAGATGGAGATTGCCGATCGGCGTGTTCCAGCCGGCGTAGCCGCGCGCCGGGCGAAACAAAAAATTCTGTGCCAGATGATGGCTGCCGCAGACCTGGTCGCCGCCGACGAGGTCCGGGTTCTCGCGCTCGAGATCGATGGGGGAGAAGACGGCGCGGCCGAGGATCTTGTTTCGCAAGCCGGGCGCGTAGGCCTCGATGATGTCGAGGACACGGTCGGCGTAGACCTCCTTGACCTTGTCCCAATGCGCGGGCGCGATCTTGCCGACGGCATCGCCTGTGATTTCGGCGGGCAGCATGCGCACCTGCACCCACAGCGCATGCTTGCCTTCAGGCGCCCGCGACGGGTCGATCGCGGTCGGCTGGCCGACGACCAGAACCGGCTCGTCCGGCAGCATCCCCGCCATCGCCTGCTGGTAGGTGCGCGACATGGCGTCGAGCGACGGCGACAGATGCACATAGGCGAACTGCCGCAACTCGGCTCCGGCGCGCCAGTCGGGCAGATCGTCGAGCGCCAGGTGGATCATCATCGTGCCCGGCGCATGGCGGAATTTCCGCATCGCCGTGTCGAAGCCGGCGTCACCCGAACCGTCGGGCAGCAGCTTGCCGGTCAGTGCCTTGGGCGCGACGCCGGCGATGACCGCCCTGGTGGCGGTATGCGTCTCACCGGAAGCAAGCCTCACACCGGTTGCCTTGCGGGCGGAAATAGTGATCTCGGCCACCTCGGCGCCAGTGACGATCTTGCCGCCGGCGGACGTCACCATGCCCGACAATGCGCGGATGATGGTGTCGGCGCCGCCCTTGCCCAGCACCATGCCAAAGCTCTGGTTGGCCATCGATTCCAGATAGGGGAAGACGGCACCCCCGGCGATGTCGGGGGCGAAGTCGAGATGCATGCCCCAGGTGGCGAGCGTCGCCCTGATATGGGGCGACTCGAAAGTCTCCTCCAGCCACGCGCGTGGCGAAGACAACAGCAGCCGTCCCGTATCGAGCGCCCCCGACATGCCCTTCTTGCGCCACAGGTTCCATGCCGTGCCGGCCAGCGCGCGGGCGCTCATCGGCGAACCGAGCAACCTGAACAGATGCTCGGCTTCCGCCGGAAAGGCGGCAACCAGTCCGCGCCATGTCGCGGCATCGGCAGCGGAGAAGGCGGCCATGCGCGCCGTGGTCTTTTCCAGATCGTTGCTGACGCCGAACCAGCGTCCGTCCGGAAAGGCGCTGGCGAAACAATCGGCGACCGGCGCGAACTCCAGCCCCTGCGCTTTCAATTCATTTGCATATTTCCGGTGGAAGGCCGAGCCGGCGAACAGGCTTAGATTCATCGCGCCGAAATCGTGGCGGAAGCCGGGAAGGGTGAATTCGCGCGTCTGGACGGCGCCGCCGATTGTTGCACTGCGTTCGAAAATCCCGGTTTTCCAGCCTTTGAGCGCCAGATGCGCGGCGCATGCCAGACTGTTGTGGCCCGCCCCGACAAAGATGGCGTCGAATTCGCTCACGCCCCGGTCCCATTTTCCTTTATGCTTAAAGATAATTGCAGATGCATATGTTTTCGTCTAGTAGGATATTAAGGGCCGAGACGAGCCTTGATCATCAGATGAAAGAGGGAACAGAGAACGATGGACACCCAAAAACTCCTCGGCGAAGTCGCCGGCCAGCTTCTTTCAGGCGCCATCAAGGTGGTCGACCTGACGGCGCCGCTCGGACCGGATACGCCATTGATCAAACTGCCGCCGGAACTCGCCGTCGACACGCCCAAGGTCGAGATCCACTCGATCTCCCGCTATGACAAGAACGGCCCGTGGTGGGCATGGAACTGGCTGAAGCTTGGCGAGCATTCGGGCACGCATTTCGATGCGCCGCAGCATTGGATCAGTGGCAAGGATTATGCCGACGGCGCCACTGACACCATTCCGGCCCAGAATTTCGTCGGCCCGGTCAATGTCATCGACTGTTCGAAGGAAGCCGCCGCCGACCCTGATTTCCTGCTCACCGTCGACCACATCAAGGCGTGGGAAGCCAGGCATGGCGCCATCAATGCCGGCGAATGGGTGGTGATGCGCACCGATTGGTACAAGCGCAACGGTTCCGAAGCCGAGTTCCTCAACGCCGACGAGACCGGCCCGCATACGCCCGGCCCGACAGCCGAAGCCATCCAGTTCCTGATCAGCAAGGACATCAAGGGCTGGGGCAGCGAGACGATCGGCACGGATGCCGGCAAGGCCGGCGGCATGGAGCCGCCATTCCCGGCGCACACGCTGATGCACAAGGCCAACCGCTACGGCCTCGCCAGCCTCTGCAATCTCGACCAGCTGCCGCCGAAGGGCGCCATCCTGATCGCCGCGCCGCTCAGGATCGAACACGGCACCGGCAGCCCGATCCGCGCGCTGGCGCTGGTGTCGAAGCAATAGGGCGAGGTGGGGTCTTCGGGAGAAGATCATGCGCAAAGGCGAAACCGGGTTGATGATGTGGCAACCGTGCAGTGGTGGCGCTCCACGGCGCGAAGGAATGCAACGCTGCGCGTTTAAACCTCGCTTCCCGCCCACGGGGAGCAATCGTTAATGAAGGCCCCCGATCACATCATCGTCGGCAGCGGCATCAACGCGCTGGTCTGCGCGGCGATGCTTGGCGGCAAGGGTGCCAAGGTGCTCGTGCTGGAGCGCAATGACCGCATTGGCGGTTGCATGCGTAGCGAGGAGATCACCGCGCCCGGCTTCATCCATGACGTGATGGCGACGACCTTCGTCCTGTTCATCACCTCGCCGGCCTTTGCGGCGCTCGGCGCCGACCTTGCCCGGCACGGGCTGGAATTCTGCCATACCGGCACGCCGACCGGCGTGCTGCGGCCGGACGGCAGCCATGCGGTGCTCACCACCGACCGTGCCGCCAATGTCGCCGCGTTCAACGCGATCGCGGCGGGCGATGGCGACCGGCACGCGGAGGATGTCGGCGGCATCGAGCGCAATGCCGGCCTGTTGTTCGGCCTGCTCGGCGGCAGCCTGTGGTCTTATCCCATGGCGAAGCTGTTGGCCGGTGATGCCTGGCGGCGTGGCCCTCGCGGCCTTGCCGCCTTTCTCGGCGAGGCACTTGTGCCGGCGCGGAACTGGCTGGAAAGCACCTATCGGTCCGAGACCATCCGGGCTCTGTGGGCACCTTGGGTGCTGCATGCCGGGCTTGGTCCCGAAGATGCGTTCTCTGGCCAGATCGCCAGGGTGATCGCCTTCGCGTTGGAGGCGGCGGGCGCGCCAATCGTCAAGGGCGGAGCGCGGAACCTGCTTTTAGCCTTCGAGGCATTCATCACCGAGCGCGGCGGCGTCATCTCCACCGAAGCGGACGTTGCTTCCATCATCCTGACCGGGGGCCGCGCCACCGGCGTGCGGCTGGCCTCGGGCGAAATGGTCCATGCGAAGAAGAGCGTCATATGCTCGGTCACGCCGACGCAGCTCTATGGCCGGCTGCTCGGCGCGGATGCTCCCCAGGCCGATGTCGAGGCGACGCAGAAATATCGCTACGGCAAAGGCAATTTCCAGATCCACTACGCCCTGGACAAACCGCCCGCATGGCGCGGCGAAGGCCTCGACAAGGTGGCGTTGCTGCACCTGACGCCGGGACTGGATGGCGTGTCGAAGGCCTGCAACGAGGCGGCGCGCGGCATGCTGCCGGAAAAGCCGACCATCTGTGTCGGCCAGCCGCATGCGCTCGATCCGTCGCGCTGTCCGCCGGGCAAGGCTATCCTGTGGCTGCAACTGCCCGAGGCCCCTCGCCACATCAAGGGCGACGCCGCCGGCAAGCTGCCGGCACCCGCCGATGGGCAGTGGACCGACGCGCTGCGCGAGGCCTATGCCGATCGCGCGGAAGCCATCCTCGCCAGTCATATCGAAGGTTTCAAGGACAGCGTCATCGCCCGCCGGGCCTATTCGCCGTCCGACCTCGAAGCGATGAACATAAATCTGGTCGGCGGCGATCCCTATGGCGGCTCCTCGATCATCGACCAGTCATTCCTGTGGCGGCCGTTCAAGACCAGCCGCAATCATCAGACCGGCATCAAGGGTCTCTACCATATCGGCGCCTCGACCCATCCGGGCGCCGGCCTTGGCGGCGGCTCCGGCTTTCTCCTGGCGGGGAGGCTGTGATGGAAGAGAAGGTTGCCGAAAAGCGCCAGCGCATTTCAACCTTGGGGCAGATCGGCCTGCAGCAATTCGCCCCCTATCTGATGAACCGCATCATGGGCCGCTACAACGCCACCTTGCGCGACGATTTCCGCAAGCAGGGGCTGACCATCCCGCAGGTGCGCACGCTCGCCGTGCTGTCGGTGACCGACGGCATCACCGTCAACGACCTCTCGGTCTACACCGTCATCGAGCAGTCGACCTTGAGCCGGACGCTCGACTCGCTTGAGGGCCAGGGTCTTGTGCGGCGTGAGCAGGGCGTCACCGACAGCCGCATCCGCCATGTGTTCCTGACCGATGAGGGCCGCGCTGAGTTCACGCGCGCCTGGCCGGCCATGCATGACGCGTTCGAGGCAATGTTCGACGACGTCGACGATGCCGAATACGCGGCGCTGATCGCGACGCTGCAGAAGATGCTGAAGAACATTCGCAAGCACGACATCTAGACCTACGCGCCGCCAGCCCTGGGCGGTAACGGAAGGAAGAGAAAATGGCCGAACGGTCTTTTGCCAAGGAAGTCGAGAAGCTTCGGCTCGGTGCCGGCGAGGAATTTGCCGGCGAAGGCATCCTCGCCATCACCAAGGCGCTGCTGCAATGCGGCGTCGGCTATGTCGGCGGCTACCAGGGCGCGCCGATCAGCCATCTGATGGATGTGCTGGCCGACGCGCAGGACATTCTGGGCGAGCTCGGCGTGCATTTCGAGGCGAGTGCCTCGGAAGCCACCGCCACCGCCATGCTGGCCGCCTCGGTGCATTACCCGATCCGTGGTGCGGCGACTTTTAAGTCGACGGTCGGCACCAATGTCGCCTCCGACGCGCTCGCCAATCTCGCCTCCGGCGGCGTCACCGGCGGCGCGCTGATCATCGTCGGCGAGGATTATGGCGAAGGCTCCTCGATCATGCAGGAGCGCAGCCATGCCTTCGCCATGAAAAGCCAGGTCTGGCTGCTCGACCCGCGCCCGAACCTGCCGTCGATCGTAAAGGCGGTGGAGGACGGCTTCGAGCTGTCCGAGATTTCCAACACGCCGGTCATGCTGCAGGTGCGCATCCGCTGCTGCCACGTCCATGGCCATTTCATCGCCAAGGACAACAAGCGGCCGCCAATGACAGTCGCCGAGGCACTCGACGCCCCACGCCGCGACACCGGCCGCATCGTGCTGCCACCCGCTTCCTTCCTGCATGAGAAGGAGAAGGTGCAGAAACGCTGGCCGGCGGCGGTGGATTTCATCGCCAAGAACAGGATCAACGAATTCTTCGGGTCCGATCACGGCTCGGTCGGCATCGTCATGCAGGGCGGCATGTACAATTCGGTCATCCGCGCGCTGCAGCGGCTCGGCCTTGCCGACACTTATGGCGACACCGACGTGCCGCTTTACGTGCTCAACGCCGTCTATCCGCTGATCGATGACGAGTTCCTGTCGTTCTGCGAGGGCAAGCAGTCGGTGCTCGTCGTCGAGGAAGGCCAGCCCAATTACATCGAACAGGCCTTCGCTTCGATGCTGCACAAGGCCGGGCGCGGCACCAGACTGGTCGGCAAGGAGCATCTGCCGATGGCGGGCGAATACACCGGCCAGGTCATGCTCGACGGTATCGGCGCCTTCCTGCGCGCGGAGGCGCCGCATCTTTTGCCGGGCGAAGTGCGCGCCCCCAACAAGGTCGGCGACGGCGTCGATACAGCTGACCTGATCAATGTCGTTCCAGGACGACCGCCCGGTTTCTGCATCGGCTGCCCGGAGCGGCCGATCTTTGCCGCGACAAAACTGGTCGAGCAGGAGCTCGGCAAGCACCACATCGCCTCCGACATCGGCTGCCATCTGTTCTCGATCATGCCGCCTTTCGAGCTCGGCGCCACCACCATGGGCTACGGACTGGGGCCAGCTTCCGCCTCGGCGTTCAATTCGCCCGACGCCAAGCGCCGTTCGATTTCCTTCATCGGCGATGGCGGCTTCTGGCACAACGGCCTGACCTCCTCGATCGGCAATGCGGTGTTCAACAAGAATGACGGCGTCATCGTCATCGTCGACAATTTCTATTCGGCCGCCACCGGCGGGCAGGACATCCTCTCATCCCGCGCCGGCAACAAGACCAAGTCGACGAAGCATCCGATCACCGAGGCGGTGAAAGGCATGGGCGTCAAATGGCTGCGCCATGTCGACCGCACCTATGACGTGACCAAGATGCAGGAAACGCTGCGTGAGGCGCTGACGACGGAGGAGAAGGGGCCGAAGGTCATCGTCGCCTCGTCCGAATGCATGCTCAACCGCCAGCGCCGCGAAAAGCCGCTGGTCGACAAGGCAATCAAGGGCGGCGTACGCGTGATAAAACCGAAGTTCGGCGTCGACGAGGATATCTGCACCGGCGATCATGCCTGCATGCGGCTGTCGGGTTGTCCGTCGCTGTCGGTCAAGTCGCTCGACGATCCGCTGCGCGACGATCCGGTGGCGCATATCGACCAGAGCTGCGTCGGCTGCGGCAATTGCGGCGAGGTTGCCGACGCGGCGGTGCTGTGCCCGTCCTTCTATCGCGCCGACGTCGTGCACAATCCGAGCCGCTGGGACCGCGTCCTCGAAGCTGTGCGCCGCGCCACCATCGGCCTGTTGCAGCGCCGCCGCGAAAGCCGGCGCCTGACCTTCGCCGATGCTTGACGCTGTCCCGCCATTTCGCGCCCGGCCCGGCGCCCAGGATGACGAGCACGTCATCAAGCTTGCCGTGCTGGCGGTCGGCGGCCAGGGCGGCGGCGTGCTGGCCGACTGGATCACCGATGTCGCGGAGCGCAACGGCTACGTCGCGCAATCGACCTCGGTCGCCGGCGTCGCCCAACGCACCGGCGCCACCATCTACTATGTCGAGATGGCCCGCGACACCGGCCGGCTGCCGGTCTTCGCGCTGTCGCCCTCGCAAGGCGACGTCGACATCCTGATCGCGGCGGAACTGATGGAAGCCGGCCGCGCCATCATCCGCGGCTTCGTCACGCCCGAGCGAACCACGCTGATCGCCTCGTCGCACCGCATCGCCGCGGTGTCGGAAAAGATCGAGCCGGGCGACGGCCGCGCCTCGTCTTCCAAGGTGCATGCGACGGCGGAAGCCGCATCGAAGCGCTTCATCGCTTTCGACATGGAAAAGATCGCCGCCGACAATGGCTCGATGATCTCGGCCAGCCTGCTTGGCGCGCTGGCGGGGTCCGACGCGCTGCCATTCTCTCGCGAGAGCTACGAACAGGCGATCGGTGCCGGCGGCCGCGGCGTCAAGGCCAGCCTCGCCGCCTTCGGTGCCGCGTTTGATCGCGCGCATGGCACGGCGGCACCAGCGCCTAAGCCGGCGGAGCCAGTGATCGTCGAATCCGCGCTGGGTACAGGACAGGTGACTGGCCCGCAAAACCTGCTGCAAGGCTGGCAGGCCTTGGCCGCCCGCATCGATCTGTTGCCGGTGGCAGTACGGGACCTGGCGCTCCGGGGCTTGCGAAAGGTCGTCGACTATCAGGACATCGCCTACGGGCGTGAGTATCTCGACCGGCTGGACAAGGCGGTCGCGCTGGATGGGCCGGATCGCGGATATGGCTTGTCCATCGCCGCGGCAAAGCATCTGGCCAACGCCCTGTGCTATGACGACATGATCCGCGTCGCCGACCTGAAGACACGCTCGACGCGCGACAGGCGCGTGCGCCGCGAGGTCGGCGTCAAGGACGGCTCGATCCTGCAGGTAACCGAATATTTCCATCCACGCATCGAGGAGTTCTGCGGCACGCTGCCGGCGGGTCTGGGTAGCTACATCGAAAGCCGGCCGAAGCTCGCCGCCTTTCTCGACCGTCGCATCAATCATGGCCGCCGCATCCGCACCGACAGTTTTGCTGGCTTTGCGGCACTCTGGTTCATCGGCGGCCTGCGCCGCTGGCGCCGCAGCCTGCTGCGTCACAAGATCGAGGTCGCGCATCTCGATCGGTGGTACGCGCTGGCCCTCGACCATGTTCCTCAGGACTATGCGCTGGCCGTCGAGATACTCAATTGCCGCCGGCTGATCAAGGGCTACAGCGACACCCACGTCCGCGCCCAGTCGAAATTCGACCGCGTGCTGTCTGCGCTCGATCTGCTCAAGGGTCGCGCGGATGCCGCCGACTGGATCCGCCGCCTGCGCGAGATGGCGCTGAAGGACGAGAAGGGCGATATGCTCGACGGCGCGCTGAAGACGGTGGCGACGCTGGGGCCGGATCCAATCAGCCGAAATATCTAGCGGGCGTCCGCTGATTGCAGCGAGGGCGCGAGCCCATGCAGCGGCGCCGCTAGTACCTGTGCACAGAGGATTCGACGGGTTGGATGGGTTGTAGCCGGGGCAGGCTATCGGGTTTGACGAGCAGTTCGATGCTG
>NZ_JAMYLL010000035.1:0-60651 GCF_040318045.1 Mesorhizobium sp. M1338
GTCCATCCAAAGCATCCTTCAAAGAATCAGATGCTCTCGACAGATTCAGCTCCTAAACCCCTTGTCACGCGTTAACTCACCCGATCGCCCTGCCGAAGGGGCACGACCATGACCAACCGCAAGATTTTATCCGCCATAGGCGAGCTCTTCACGACATTTGGCAGCGCGGTCGCTGCCTCGCGTGCCGTGGAAGCAGGCCGCAAGCCGCGCGCTGACGACCTGCGCAAGCTCGGAATGGATCTGGCTGTATTCAACAGGATCGGTCGTTTCTGAATTGGGCGAGTGGACGAAGCTAACCTTCGCAACGGCCGGAGGCTAGTGGGCGTGAGCGCGCCTATGTTCTGACAAAAGTGAGATAGGCCGGCCGCCGGCCCTCACGAATGGCCTTCGCTTCATAACGGGTGCCCGGCCAGCCATCATAGGGCCGGTGCCAATCCGCCGCCTCCGAAGCCTGCCACGCGAACGCACCATGCGCACGGCAATGCAGCAGGGTCCAGTTGACATACGTGTCGATATCGGACGCGAAGCGGAATTTTGAACCCGGCTTCAGCACCCGCGCGAAGCGCTCGAGATTGACCGGGCTGACGAAGCGCCGCTTCCAGTGTTTCTTCTTCGGCCAGGGATCGGGATAGAGCAGGTCGATACCGTCCAGCGAGGCTTGCGGCAACCAATCCAGCAACCGGGTGGCATCGTCGTCATAAACCCGCAGATTGGCGAGCGGTTTCTCTCGCACCGCCATCATCATCTTGGCCATGCCGTTGACGAAGGGCTCGACGCCGATAAAGCCGACCGTCGGCGCTTCGGTCGCGCGATGCAGCAGATGTTCGCCGCCGCCGAAGCCGATCTCGAGGCGAACCGCCGAAATACCCGCTTCAAACAGAACGTGCAGATCGGCCGGCGGTTCAGCCGTCAGATCGAGCCGATATGTGCCGAAACCGCTTTCCAGTGCCGCCGCCTGCTGCGGACGCATGGTCTTGCCGCGCCGGCGACCGAAGAAGGCTTCGGTCGCGCGGCTTGGTCTGTCCTTCGGATCCATGGCGGGACTTTGCGGCGCCGCTATCAGGCGGCGACCGCGTCCTTGAGCGCCTTGGCGAGGTCGGTCTTCTCCCAGGAGAAAGACCCGTCGCGGCCGGCCTTGCGGCCGAAGTGGCCGTAGGACGACGTCTTGGCGTAGATCGGCTTGTTGAGATCGAGATGGCGGCGGATGCCGGATGGCGACAGATCCATCACGCTGCGCAGCGCCTCCTCCAGCTTTGCCTCGTCGACCTTGCCGGTACCGTGCAGGTCGACATAAACCGACAGCGGCTGGGCAACGCCGATGGCGTAGGAAAGCTGGATGGTGCAGCGGTCGGCGAGTTTCGCCGCCACGACGTTCTTGGCCAGATAGCGTGCCGCATAGGCCGCCGAACGATCGACCTTGGTGGTGTCCTTGCCGGAAAAGGCGCCGCCGCCATGCGGTGCGGCACCACCATAGGTGTCGACGATGATCTTGCGGCCGGTCAGGCCGGCGTCACCGTCCGGCCCGCCGATGACGAACTTGCCGGTCGGGTTGATGTACCACATGCAGTTGTCGGCGATCTTCAGCTCGCCCAAGGCCTCGCGGATATAGGGTTCGACGACCTTGCGGACCTTCTTCGAATCCCAGCTCGCATCGAGATGCTGCGTGGACAGCACGATCTGCGTCGCCTCGGCGGCCTTGCCGTCGACGTAGCGAACGGTGACCTGGCTCTTGGCGTCCGGCCCGAGCTTGCCGGCTTCACCGCTGCCTTCGTGACGGGCAGCTGCCAGCAGTTCGAGGATCTTGTGGCTGTAGTAGATTGGCGCCGGCATCAGATCCGGCGTCTCGCGGCAGGCATAGCCGAACATGATGCCCTGGTCGCCGGCACCTTCTTCGCCCTGACGGTCGGAGGCGTTGTCGACGCCCTGGCCGATATCGGGCGACTGACCGTGCAGCAGGACCTCGATCTTCGCCGTTTTCCAGTGGAAGCCGGCCTGCTCATAGCCGATTTCGCGGATCGCCTTGCGGGCGACCGACTTGAACTTGGCCGGATTGACGACCGGATGGCCGGCGGCATCCGTGAGGATGTTGCCTGCCTTGTCCTTCTTCAGCAGCGTCTCGGGGACGCGCACCTCGCCGGCGATGACGACGCGGTTGGTTGTCGCAAGCGTCTCGCAGGCGACACGGACTTTCCACGGGTCCATGCCGGTCTTCTTGGCTTCGCGATAGACCAGATCGACGATCTCATCGGAGATCCGGTCACAGACTTTGTCGGGATGGCCCTCGGCAACGGATTCCGAGGTAAAGAAGTAGTTCTGCCGCGTCACGGGTGTCCCCTCTTGAAAAACGATCGGCAGGCTGCCGATTTTGGCGCGCCACGTGTTAGCGGGGCGAAGCGCCGCTCGTCAAGCGATGCTTCGGTTCTGGCATGAATGTCGATGCAGTTATCTTGTGCCACCGGCGGCAGGGCGCCGCCGGTCCAAGCGTGATTGCGGATCAGTCGGCATCGTCGGTCGAGAGGGACTTGATCAGGTCTATGATCCTGCGGCGCACCTTGGCGTCGGCGATCTTGACAAAGGCCCGGTTGAGCTGAAGTCCTTCGGGACTGCCGCAGAATTCGACGGCGAAGGCCATCGACGCATCCTCGGCAAATCCACGGCCCGCCACGGCCTCCTGGCCGGGCGCATCCTCGAAAAAGAAGGCGACAGGCACGCCTAGGATGGACGCGATCGCCTGCAGACGGCTGGCGCCGACGCGGTTGGTGCCCTTTTCATATTTCTGAATCTGTTGAAATGTGATGCCGAGGTTTTCTCCCAGCTTTTCCTGGCTCATTCCAAGCATGTTGCGGCGAAGCCGGATGCGACTGCCGACATGGATATCGATCGGATTCGGTTTTTTCTTGTTGTCTTCTGTCATTTTTTCCTCGCCGAATTTTTTCGGCTTTTCTATTTTTTCCTGCCCAAACGAAGCCGGAGGCAACTGCCCCAACAGAACGATCAACCGACTTCGAGAAATATCAGGCGCTTACAGTATGAGTTTCTAATGTGTTGGCTGTCAATTCACCCGTAGCCTCTGCCTTACGCTCAAAATTGCGGCCGCAATGGCAAACAGCAACATGATCAGCATTCCGTTAACGCGTCGTTGGCCAGGAGAGATAACCGCCTGTTCGGAAATCGGCACATGGGCATCGATGGCGCCGCGGGCGTCGATCGCCAGCGCGTCGACAATACGCCCGCGCGGATCAACCACGGCCGAGATGCCGTTGTTGGCCGCACGCAACAATGGCAATCCATTCTCCACCGCACGGATCTGGGCCTGCCTGAAATGCTGATACGGACCCGGCGTGTCGCCGAACCACGCATCATTGGTAACGTTCACAATAAGCTGTGCTGACGTAGCGTCAACTGCCACAAGATCGGGAAAGATCACCTCATAGCAGATAAATGGCAATGCACGGATGCCGTCGGGCAGCGTGATGGCGTGCCGCTCGTTTCCGGCCGCAAAACTCATCGGCCCGGCAACCAGTTGCTCGATGCCGAAACGCTCGAGCAGATCGGAGAAAGGCAGATATTCGCCGAACGGCACAAGGTGAACCTTGTCGACAGCATCGGAGATTTCACCCTTGTCGTCTATCGCGACCACGGAGTTATAGTAGCGGCTGTCGGCATTCGCGGCCGAGCCGCCTTCCTCGCGGACGACGCCGGCGATCAGCATCTGGCCGGGTGCCAGCATGTCGCCCAGCGCCGTCAATGCGTCCGGACGCTCCGTGAAGAGGAACGGCACCGAGGTTTCGGGCCACAGGATCAGTTGCGGCTTGCCGTGCCCCGGGTCCGGCGCCTTGGCCGACAGCCCCACCAATGTTGCGAAGATGCGGTCGCGCACCGAGGCGTCCCACTTTTCCGACAGGTCCACGGCCGGCTGGACGATGCGGACGTCCAGGCTGTGCGCCGCCGGCGGTTCGGGAGCGGCAAGCCTGACATAGCCGAAGCCGACATGGGCGGCGGCGAGCATGGCAAACAGCCCGGCGCCGAGACGCAGATGCCGACGCGTCGCCAGCAGCGCCGGCAGCGCGAAGACGAACACCGCGAGCGCGTTCATGCCGATCATGCCGGTCACCGAGATGCTTTGCATCAGTAGCGGCACGGGCATGGCCGCGTAGCCGATGGCATTCCAGGGGAAACCGGTGAACAGGAAGTCGCGCAGCCACTCCGCCAGCCCGAAGCCGAAGGCAAGGGCAGCGATGCGGCCGATGTCGCTGCTCCACAAGAGCCGGGCAACCATGGCCGCAAAGCCGTAGAAAAAGGCGAGTGCGAAGGGAATGCCGACCGCCGCGAAGGGAAGCGCCCAGGCAAAGCTGTCGGCCTCGACCAGCAGGGCCGAGCCGATCCACCAGAGGCCGGCAAGGAAATAGCCAAAGCCGAACCACCAGCCGACGGCGAAGGCCGGTCGCAAGCGACGGAACAGGCTGCCGGAGGCTTCGCCGGTGGCGCCGTCGAGCAGCCAGACCAGCACGGGAAACGAGATGAAACAGGCGGCGAAGAAATCGTAGGGCGCCTGGCCAAGCACGGCAAACGCACCTGCGATAAACGCCACGAGCGCGCGCCGCCAACCCCAAAGCAGAATTATCCGGCCGGCAAGGCGCACCATGCATACTTCCGAGTCGCGCGAATCAGGACGCAAGATTTAACAGGCCACGGTCCGCGGGCCAAACGCCGGATGGCAGGCCGCGATGTAAGCTCCGGTCACCACTCTACCGGTGCCAGCCGTCGATTTGAACGCCGCCCAGCCGTTCGGCCTCCTCGCGCGGAACCGAACGGATGGTCTGCGTGAAGGTCCAGACATGGCCCTCGGGATCGCGCGCCCGATACTGGCGTTCGCCATAGAACTGATCCGCCGGCTCCTGGACGATCTCGGCACCCTTGGCCCTGGCACGCTCGCAATGGGCATCCAGACCGTCCTTCAGCTTGACAAGGACCGACTGCGTGTTCTTGCCGGCGACCGAAGCCGGGCTGGCGACGTAATCGATCCATTCGGAATCGACGATGATGTGGCCGTCGCCAAACCGCATCTCGGAATGGACGAGCTTTGCCTCGGCATCACTGACCACCATGCTGCGCTCGAAGCCGAAGGCCGCCTCAAGCCAGTCCAGCGCGGCCCGAGGATCCTTGTAGAACACGCCGGAGCCCAGGCTTGCGCGCTTGAATGGGTCGTCGACCGTCACCGGGCGAGCGAAACGCTCACGCCTGTTCGGCACGGGCCGTGGCGCGCCGGCGGCGCTCGCCCTTCTGGCTCTGTACGATGCGCACGCGCTTGACGCGGCGTGGATCGGCATCCAGCACATGGAATTCGAAGCCGGGAATGGCTTGAACCACCTCGCCGCGAGCCGGGACGCGGCCAAGCGTATTGAAGATCATGCCGCCTATGGTGTCGACATATTCGCCATGTTCGCCGGCGGCGAAATCCCCGCCGATCATCTTGGCGACATCGTCGATCTCGGCCTTGCCGTCGACGATGAACACGCCGTCACCGCTCTGGGTGATCATCGGCTCATCATCGTCATGCTCGTCCTCGATGTCGCCGACCACCATCTCGACGATGTCCTCGAGCGAGGCAAGGCCGTCGGTGCCGCCATATTCGTCGATGACAAGCGCCATCTGCGTGCGCGTCGTCTGCATGCGGCCCATCAGGTCGGAGGCAAGCATCGACGGCGGCACGAACAGCACCGGGCGGATCAGATTGAGATCGCCAATGGTGCGCGCGAGGTCGACCTGTGCGAGATCGAGAACCGTGGCGGCGGGGGTTTTCCTGGTCGCGCGGCCCTTTTTGACGCGCGCGATCTTGGTGATGTGAGCCAGTACGTCACGGATATGGACCATGCCGCGCGGATCATCGAGCGTCTCGGAATAGACCGGCATGCGCGAATGGCCGGATTGTTCGAAGGTGCCCAGGAGGTCGCCGAGCGTCGTCGTGATCTCGACCCCCTGGATGTCGGCGCGCGGCACCATGACGTCCTCGACGCGCACCTCGCGCAGCCGCAGGATGTTGTTGAGCATGGCGCGTTCGCCGGGCGAGAAGGCCCCGGCGTCGCTCGTCGTTTCGGCAAGCGCGTCGGCAATTTCCTCACGCAGGCTGGTTCCGTTGCGTTGCCTAAACAGGCCCAGAACGCGGTCGAACAGGGAGGGACCGGCGGGCGATATTTCGCTGGCAACGCTGCCGGTGCTGGCAGCACCAGAGGTAACGGTACTCGGACTTGATCCCTCTTCCGACTTATCGGAAGCCTTGGTCGCACTGCCGGCGTCGGGGCGGGCGGCAGTCTCTGGTTTGTCGTTCATCGTCGTCCGGTCAATTGGTCAGAAGTAGTTACGCGTAGGGATCGGGAATGGCAAGCCTTGCGAGCGCAGCACGTTCGATGGCTTCCATCGCCTCGGCCCCGGCGTCGGTCTCGTGATCGTAGCCCAGCAAGTGCAGCAGGCCATGGATGACGAGATGGGTGATATGGTTCTCGACAGGCTTGTCTTCCAGTGCCGCTTCGCGCGCGACCGTCTCGGCTGCCAGCACGATATCGCCCAGCATCGGCGGCAGCGGGGCTCCTTTCAGCAACGGAAAAGCCGGGAAAGACAAGACGTTGGTCGGTTTGTCCTTGCCGCGCCAACCGGCGTTGAGGGCCCGGATATGGGCATCGTCGGAAAAAACGAGGCTGAGTTCGGAACGGCCCGCCACGCCGGTCTCGGCAAAGGCAGCCGCGACGGCGCGATCGACCAGCCGCGTCAGGTTTGCCTCATCGGGCCATTCGCCCGCTTCGACAGATATATCGATGTCGACGGGAAGTGCCCCGTCGCCGGATATCTTGTCCTCAGGCATGAAGCCGCATCGTCAAAATCAATTCTCGGCGCCGAGGCCGCGCGCCAGTTTGGCATCCCGGTCATAGGCCCTGACGATTTCCGCCACCAGCGGATGGCGAACGACGTCGCCATCGTTGAAGCGCACGGTGACCGCCCCTGCCACGCCGTCCAGCACACGCAAGGCTTCGACCAGGCCTGATTTGGTGTTCGAGGGAAGGTCGATCTGGGTGGGATCGCCGGTGACGATCATGCGCGAGTTCTCGCCGAGACGGGTCAGGAACATCTTCATCTGCATCGGCGTGGTATTCTGCGCCTCGTCGAGGATGACCGCGGCGTGCGCCAGCGTGCGGCCACGCATGAAGGCGAGCGGCGCGATCTCGATCACTTCGGCGGCAATGGCGCGCTCGACCTTGTCGGCCGGCATCATGTCGTAAAGCGCGTCATAGAGCGGCCGCAGATAGGGATCGACCTTTTCCTTCATGTCGCCCGGCAGGAAGCCGAGCCGCTCGCCGGCCTCGACCGCCGGCCGCGACAGAATGATGCGCTCGACCATGCCGCGCTCGAGCAGCATCGCCGCATGCGCCACCGCGAGATAGGTCTTGCCGGTGCCGGCCGGACCGATGCCGAACACCAGTTCCGACCGCTCCAGCGCCCGCATATAGGCGTCCTGGTTGAGCGATCGGGCATAGATCGTCTTCTTGCGGGTGGCGATCTGGGCGGCTGAGACCTTGCCCTTGCGCTCCAGCGTCGGCAACGTCAACTGATCGTCGGCGGCGATTGCCATGCGCACGGCGCCATCGACGTCGGACTGGCCGATATCGACGCCCTTCTGGAGAATGCCGTAGAGGTTGTCCAGGGCGCGGCGCGCCTGCTCGGCGGCTGACGCCGAACCCTTGATGGTCAGCTGGTTGCCGCGCGAGCGGATGTCGACGCCGAGCTTCTGCTCGAGCCTGGCGAGGTTTTCGTCGAACTGACCGTAAAGGGCGCTGGCAAGCTTGTTGTTGTCGAAAGTCAGAACGATATGCGCCATATCAGAAGCCCCGGATGCAGTGGTCTGGGGCAGATTCTTCACTTCCGCAGCGCTCAACCGTCTCTCCTTATCTGCCGAGACCCTCAGGCCAATTCGGCGAACAGGCTGTTGTAGCCCGTCTTCGTGATTCGCACCTGGATAATGTCACCGATTTCGCCGGCCTTTTCATCAACAATAACCGGCTGCAGCCACGGCGAGCGGCCGACCTTCTGGCCGGCCTGGCGGCCGGGCTTCTCGATCAGCGTGTCGATGGTGCTGCCGACGAGGCTCAAGCCGAAATCCTGCTGCTGTTTCACAAGCAGGGCCTGCAGCCGCTGCAGACGCTCGTCCTTGACGGTTTCCGGCACATGATCGGGCATTTCAGCGCCCGGCGTGCCGGGACGCGGCGAATATTTGAACGAGAAGGCCGAAGCGTAGCTCACCTGACGCACCAGTTCCATGGTCGCCTCGAAATCCGCTTCGGTCTCGCCGGGGAAGCCGACAATGAAGTCGCCTGAAAGCGCTATGTCAGGCCGGGCAGTGCGGATGCGGTCGAGCAGCGCCAGATAATCCTTGGCCGTATGCCGGCGGTTCATCGCCTTGAGGATGCGATCGGAACCTGATTGCACCGGCAGATGCAGATAGGGCATCAACGCCGGCAGATCGCGGTGGGCGGCGATGAGTTCGTCATCCATGTCGCGCGGGTGGCTAGTGGTGTAGCGCAGCCGCGCCAGGCCGGGAATTTCGGCCAGCCTGAACAGCAGGCGGCCAAGGCCCCATTCCTCGCCGTTTTCGCCGCGGCCATGCCAGGCATTGACGTTCTGGCCAAGCAGCGTCACTTCGCGCACGCCGGCTTCCGCCAGGCGCTCAGCCTCCGCGACGATCTGTGCCACCGGCCGCGAGACTTCCGAGCCTCTGGTGTAGGGCACGACGCAGAAGGTGCAGAATTTGTCGCAGCCTTCCTGCACGGTGAGGAAGGCGGTGACGCCGCGCTTGATGACCTCGGCGCGCTTCGGCTGCGGCAGGTATTCGAACTTGTCCTCGATGGCGTAGTCGGTCTCGACGATCTTCTCGCCGCCGCGCACCCGCGCCAGCACATCGGGGAGCCGGTGATAGGTCTGCGGGCCGATGACCAGGTCGACGGCCGGCGAACGGCGGAGGATCTCGGCGCCTTCGGCCTGCGCCACGCAGCCGGCGACGCCGACCAGCATCTCGCGGCCGGCCAAGGCGCGTTCGGCCTTCATATCGCGGATACGGCCGAGCTCGGAATAGACCTTTTCCGCCGCCTTCTCCCTGATATGGCAAGTGTTGAGCAACACCAGGTCGGCCTCGCCGATGGCATCGGTCGCGGAATAGCCATCGGCGGCGAGCGCATCGCTCATACGCTGTGAATCATAGACGTTCATCTGGCAGCCATAGGTCTTGATGAAGACTTTTTTCGCCGCCGTTGAAAGCACCTCCGGCTGTCCGGCCGCGGTGCGGATGTCGTCGCTTTCGATCGTGTTCAAGTCCATCTGGCGGCTTCTAACGCCTTTCCGTGACAAAAAACAGACCATTCTCGGCATGCGCCCACGAGCGCGGCCGGGGCTAGCGGCTCGGGCGCGGATCGGCAAGCGCTGCCTGCATCATCCCGCGCACCTGACTTTCCATCAGTTTTGACGTTTCCTTGCGGTTCGAACCCTTGGAAAAAGCAATCGCCTCGCCGAAATGCACCTCAACGTCGAGGGCCCCCTCCGCCAGCAACACCTTGAGATGCGGCATCAAATCCTCATCGCCGATCCAGGCTGCAAGCGGGCGGTGGCGTCGGCCGAGCGGCACGCCATGCAGGCGGGTATAGGCAATCGCCACCGGCTGGATGAAGACCTGCTCGGCCGCACCTTCCGAAATCGCCATCGACGCGGCGCCAAACAGCGTGCTCTTGAACGGCAGGACGATGTTGCCGTCGCCTGTCGAGCCCTCGGCGAACAGCACCATGGCGTCGCCTTTGGCCATGCGGCTGGCGATCTCGCTTGCCTGGTCGCCCGAGGACCGCTTGCGCTCACGCTCGATGAACACGGTGCGCTGCAGCTTCGACAGCATGCCGATCAGCGGCCAGCCTTCCATATCGGCTCTGGCGATGAATTTCACGTCGGCAAATGAGCCGAGCACCATGATGTCGGTCCACGAGATGTGATTGGATGCCACAAGCAAAGGACGCTTGGTCGATAGCGTTCCCTTGACATGGATGCGCATGCCGAGCGCGCTGATGATCAGCCTGTGCCATATCTTGAGGATGAAGGTTTCCGGCCACCAGCCGGTCTTCATCGACAGTATCTGCAAGGGCACGAGGACCAGCGAACCGGCGACGACGAGGCCCAGCGCCAGGAAAATCCTGATTTTCTTGATCATCGCCCTATCCCGGCCTCTGGCTAGCGAAGATCGCGGCGCATGACAAGCGCGCCGGTCGGTCCGCGTTCCGGCGACTTGTAGTAATTCGGTCGCTTGCCGACCTCGCGGAAGCCCAGCCGCCGATAGAGCGCGATCGCCGCGACATTGGTCTCGTCGACCTCCAGGAACAGCGCTTCGGCACGCTGCGCGTGCAGTTCGCGCAGTACCGCGTCCATCAATTGCCAGCCCAGCCCTTGCCGGCGGTGCGATCGCGCCACCGCGACGGTCAGTATCTCGCCTTCGCCGGCCGCGAGTCTGGCCAGCACGAAGCCAACGGGCGGCTTGGAGCCCTGTCCGGTTTCGCGCGCGGCATAGCCGAATACGGTGTCCTGTTCGAGCAAGGCAGCGAATTCGCCATCCGTCCATGGGCGGACAAAGTCCTCGCGATGCAGCAGCGAGACCGCCGGGCTGTCGGCGATCTTCAGCGGCTCGAGCGCATAGTCCCGGCGGCGTGGTTGGAGAAAAGGTATGCGCATTTAGTTTTCGTTTTCTTGATTGACCATGATCTCTGGACAAAACGGTTTCCCGTTTGTCCGAGAAAACCGACATCGACTTTTCGGGATCATGGTCTGAGCCTTGCTAGTATAAATCCGGCCTGCGGCTTGGCGTCGGCGCCGCGCAAGTAAAGCGGTTTTGGCCTTTCGCCCGGACCCTTGGCGGCAGCCAGGCCGGCGTAGGTGACAATGTCCGCCGTGGCTGTCCGAGGGCCGATATCGAAGCCGCCCCCCGCCGATGCGACGATCAGCGCCGCCGCGGTACCGGCAAGCACCGAAGAATTTTCCGTCGCCATCGCCACGACGTCAGCCAGTGTGGCCACAGCCGGACCGTAAGTCAAAGCCGACATTTCATCGTAGAGGGCGGCATGGATTTCCTCGCGACCCGCATCGAGCGCCGCCAGCACGGCGCGGCCGGGAAATGCCGCTGCTGCTTCAGCGGCCAGCGCCTCGAGCGTCGTCACCCCGATCGCGGGGATCTTCAACGCCAGCGCCAAGCCACGCGCGGTCGAGACGCCGACACGCAGACCGGTGAAGGAACCCGGGCCGACCGAAACGGCGATGGCGCCAAGACCGGCATAGTCGGTGGCACTTGCCTTCAGCGCTTCGGCGATGACGGTCATTAGGTGCTCGGCATGGCCCTTCCCGAGATCGAGCACCGAACGGGCAAGCTCCTGCTTCGCCGCCGCGTCATAGACGCAAGCGGCGCAGAGGTTGGCGGCACAGTCGATGGCAAGCAGTTTCATGAAGCGACCGGTTCGAAAAACAATTCCCTGTGCCCGCCATGGCCCGCCACCGCAAGGGGATAGTGCATAATTCGTTAAATGGCTTCGCTTCGGCCCGGCAGGAAATATCTACGCCGCCTGTTCGATGCGCAGCATGTGGTTGTCCCAGACATAGTCCGGTTCGGAGCGTGTCGCACCGCTGCCCTCGACGATTTCGCCGGCGCCTGTGGTGGCCATGAAGCCGGTCCCGTCGGGCGCCACGCCGCAAACCTCGACCAGTGCGCTGGCCGAGACGACCCGGCTGCTCGTCGAATCGATCACGACAAGCGAATTGCCTTCCGGCGACGAGACGGCGACGGTGCCGGCAAGCGGATTGACGGCTACCGAACCGATATAATTGCGGAAGCCGGACAGCACGTCCCGCGGCATGTCGAGGAGCTGCAAATCCTTGCCGCGCGCGGCGCGGCCGACCAGCAGCGGACGATCGGTGCCCGGCCCCCGGTATTGGCAGCCGAACCAGACGGTGCCGGACGGGTCGGCGTCCATGTGGCGGATCGACAGCTGGTGCAGCGCGGCCGGCAATTCGTGTTTCTCGATGAGATCGCCGGTGACGCGGTCGATGAGCACATAGGACGGCTTCATGGTCGCGATGTTGAGCTCGGCGCGGCCGTAATCCGGATGGGTCTCGATGCCCCCATTGGCAACCGCGATCGTCCTGCCGTCGCCCAGCAGCAGAAGCTCGTGCGGACCCATGCCATGGGTCGGGAACTCACCGATGCGGTTGAACTTCGCCCGGGCGTCGTAGATGCCGACCACACCGGCAGCGTTGTCGAAGTCGTTTTCGGTGGCGTATAGCAGCGCCCCGTCGGGCGAGAACGCGCCATGGCCGAAGAAATGCCGGCCGGCGATGCTGGCGATGGTCAGTGGTGCGTCACGGCCGGAATGATCGAAGACAACGGCGAACGTGCCGGGCTGGCGAGCGAAGACCACCGAACGCTTCGATATGGGATCGAAGGTGACGTCATGGCCGCGATCAGGCAGGTCGATCGCGTGCAGGATTTTGCCAGCCTCGGACAGGACGGCGGCGCCATAGCTGCCGTCGCGCTTGACGAAGGCGGTAGCGAAGACGGCGTCCGCCGTAAGCGTTTTTGCCAAGGCCGACGGCGTCATTGCGGCGGCAAAGCCGATACCCGCAGCCCTCAGGAAATCGCGGCGATCGATGAGGGAGGTTTTCAAGAGGCGATCCTCCCCTGCACTGGCTCGCTCCAAGACAGGGTGATTTTTGCGGATCGGAGCTGACGCTTGGCACCTACCGGTTCTTGGAATGATCTATCGCAGACGTTGGAAGTTGGCCGAAGCCTCCGGAATTTCGTCATCCACGGGCGGAGCAGGAGCGAAGCGACGTCGCGGAGACCCGAGGATCCATGCCGTGACCTCGACCGTCGGGTGCAACGGAGCAAAATTCTGGACCGCGGCAGCGCTTTGAAGTCGCGGCATGGATCCCGGGGTCTGCGCTGCGTCGCTTCGCTCCTTGCTTCGCCCCAGGATGACGAAACTATGGGCGTTTTGGCCAATCTCGAGATCATGCTCAGTCCCCATCCAGCGACGAGAAGCCGGCGGTCAGGCCGAATTCGGCGGTCAGCCTGGTGCCGATCAAGGTCGACAGGCTGGAGGTGATCAGCGCGAAATGGTCGAGTTTGTCACGCAGTGCCGGATCGGCAAGCGCCTTGTCGATCGGGCCCTGGATGGACTTCGCGGTGGCGACACCGTTGACCAGCTGGATGTGGATCGACTCGGCCATCCAGCGCGCATCGGCCGGCAACGCATCGCTAAGCTTCGATGCCTGGAACAGCGTGTCTATCCCGGACAGATTGCCGGCTAGCGAATTGGCGGTGTTCCGCGAGCGCCAGTAGATCGCCTGTTTCGGCTTGTCCGCATCCGGCTTTCCGCCGAAAAACCCTTTCAGGCGCACGTCGCGAACCATTTCCAGCTCATTGATGAAGACGCCGACCAGTTCCGTCACCGCTTCGTTGCCGTCGCGATAAAGTGCGTTCTGAGGCCCCGGATTGGCCCAAAGAGCGGCAAAGCCGTCCGGCTTGTTCCAGGCGGCGCTGACCTCACCGGCCATGGTTTCGATATTGCCGGCAACCGCCGCGCCATAGGCGCAACGATAGGGATCATCCTTGCCGGAAAGTCCCTCGGCGCCGTCGCCATAGAGCACGAATTCGAGCGCGCCCAGTCCCTGCATGGCGACGCTCTTGCCGGCCAGCTGTGCCGGATCGGTGGCGGTTGCATCCTTCTCCGCCAAGGCCGCTTGCACCTGCTTCAGGCCGATGCTCTTGCGATCCGGCCAGAACAGCATGCGTTCCAGCCGGTTGTTCTCCTTGATCGGTCCGAATCCGATGATTTCGGCTGAGGACCAGGCATAGAGGGTGGCGGAAAATGCCGCGCGCGCGGCATCGAGCTTCCCTTGCGAGGGCGCTTCGCAGAGCTTGTGCATCGCTTTCGTTAGGGCTTCCGCATGCTCATGCAGGCCGGCATAGGCGGGGCGGACAAAGCCGTCGATTGCCCCCTGGATGATTTCGGAGGCTTTGACCGCCGCGGATGCCGGGACGGCGCCCAGCAGAGCCAGCGGAAGAACGAGAAACAACACACAGCGCTTGAGCATCACAGTGACTCCAGGAATTTGAGCAGCGCATCGCGGTCGGCCGCATCAGCGGCGGCAAAGCGGTCGCGCGCCTTCCGCGCCTCGCCGCCATGCCAAAGGATCGCCTCGGTCAGGCTGCGCGCGCGCCCATCATGCAGGAAGAAGGAATTGCCGTTGATCGTCTCGGTCAGGCCGATGCCCCACAGCGGCGGCGTGCGCCACTCATTACCCGTCGCATCGCCCACGGCTTGGCCGTCGGCCAGATCGGGCCCCATGTCGTGCAGCAGAAAGTCGGAATAAGGCCAGATCAACTGGAAGGCCTGCGCCTTGTTGGGCGTGCCGCGACGGGTGACGAATTTCGGCGTGTGGCAGGCAATGCAGCCGATCTCGTAGAAGATCTTCTTGCCCGTGAGCACATCTGGCCGGTCGAGGTCGCGGCGCGCCGGCACGGCGAGGCTCCGCGAATAGAAGGTGACGAGATCCATCACCGGCGGCGGCGCTTCGACCGGCCCGAGACGCTGCTGCGCACCGGTCGGCATGGCGAGGCATTTGGCCTGCGCGGCGGTGCAATCCCCCCAGTGTTTTGGTTCTTCCGGCGTCGAGATGCCGATGTCGCCGGCAAAGGCGTCAGCTGCCTGCTGACGGATCGACGCGGTCTGCGCCTTCCAGCCGAAACGAGCAAGCGTCAGCTCTCCGCCCCGGCCGTCGCGCACGATGTTCGGCCTGCCGGAAATGCCATCGCCGTCCACGTCATTCGGGTCGGCGCGGACAAGGATATCGGCCGGCGCAATCTCTTCGATCAGGCCAAGGCCGATCATCGGCGGCGTCAGGCGCGGCGACAGCGTGATGCGCGGATCGAGTGGTCCATAGGCAGGATCGACAACCGAATAGCTTGGTTTGCGTAAGGAAATCACGGTGCCATCCGTCAGCTCTACCTTACGCTCCCGATAGTCGACATGCATCCGGCCTTCGCCGCGCAGGCCGGGCACCGCCAGTTCCTGCAATTGCGCGCCGTAGACCGGGTCGGGGAAATTGAGCACCTTGTGGTCGGCAAGTGCTGCTCTCTCTTCCGCGCTGCTGGCCTCACGCGCCAGCCGCAGGAACATCGAGGTGGTGACGGCGTCGCCTTGCGGCGGACGGCCGCGGCCATCCTTCAGATGGCAATTCTGGCAGGCGCGTTCGTTGAACAGCGGGCCGAGCCCGTCCGAGGCCTGCGTCGAGGACGGCGACGACACCCAGTTCTTGCGAAACAGGGCATTGCCGAGCTTGAAGTCGCCCTCTTCCTCGAAGGTGATGTTGGCCGAGGATTGCGAGAAGGAATCGCGGCTGACGTCCTTTCTTGACGTGCCGGCGCCCCCTTGCATCAATTCGAATTGCTCGGGCCTGGAGAAATCCGACGTCGGCCTTGTGATTGCGGTGACGCGCGCCTGATCCTTCGCATTGAGGTCGGTGCGCGTGGTGGCGAGGCCGGCGGGTTGAAGATTTCCGGCCATCGCCGAAGAGGTGAGCGCCATCACGAGGACGATACAGCGCCGACGCGCCAATCCGGCTGGCGTCTTCCGAGGGAGCGGCGAGCCATCGGCCCTCCGCGAGCGGCGCACGAATTCTAGCAGGCGCCGCATTCCCGCATGCCCTTACTCCGCCTCGTCCGCCGATGCGGCGTTGAGCTGGCCGTATTTTTCCTCGCCGATAGAGGCAAGCAGGTCGAGCTGCGTCTCTAGGAAGTCGATATGACCTTCCTCGTCGGCCAGCAATTCCTCGAACAGCTTCATCGTCACATAGTCGCCCGCGTCGTTGCAGATTTCGCGTGAACGCTTGTAGGCGGTACGCGCGTCATATTCGCCGGCAAGGTCGGATTCGAGCACTTCCTTGACGTTCTGGCCGATGCGCAGCGGCGCCACGGACTGCAGGTTCGGATGGCCTTCAAGGAAGATGATGCGAGCCACGAGCTTGTCGGCATGGTGCATCTCCTCGATCGATTCCGCCCGCTCCTTCTTTGCCAGCTTGGCGTATCCCCAGTCCTCCAGCAGACGGAAATGCACCCAGTACTGATTGACGGCCCCTAGCTCCAGAAAAAGGGCCTCGTTAAGCCGCTCGATGACCTGCGGGTCGCCTTTCATGATTTCTGCTCCCGTATTGGACGCGCAGGCTTCTGACGCGATCCAGGTGTGAAACGATATCCACGCCGCTCGCCTCCGAGCGGGCGTGGTAATTTTCGGTGACCCGAATGATCGTTTCCACCACATTTGGGAAGCAGCCGCAACAGCGACCGCGCTTTTGCATGGCATGATAGACCTTCGCCGGTACGATCAGCTGCCAGGGATCCTGATCCAGCAGCCCGACGATCGTCTGCTCGATCTCCTTCTCAGTGATGATGTTGCAATGGCAGATCAGCATTAATTTGCTCGGATGGCTGACGGCGCCTCCCGCGCCGTGTGGCTTTATTTCCTACGGGAGCGCATGCCGAAGCCGATGTCCGGCTCCGGATCAGGCTCCAGCCTTTCGACCTTACTTGAACACCTTGTCGGGTGCATCGAGACTGTCGGACCCCTCGAAGGCGATGGTGCTGAGCTTCAGGGAGCCAACGGCTCGTTCGATCGACTTGGTCTGGTCGATCAGCGCGTCGATCGCTGCCTGCACGGCGGCATTGCCTTGCGTGTTGCCCTCGGCGATCTGCTGGTCATAGGCCTCGCCGGCCAGTGCCCGCGCCTTGATCGCCTCCATCTTGGCGACCGTGACATCGAGCTTGTCCGACAGCTCCTTGTCGATCGCCGGATCGGCTGCTTTCACCATATCGGCCACCGAGGGACCCGAAACGACGGTGCCGTCGAGGCTGGTATAGTTGGCATGGTAAGCAGCGCGAATGCCGATGGCGTCGTAGAGATGCGAGTTGTAGGTGTTGTCGGAGAAGCAGTCATGCTCCTCTTCCGGATCGTGCAGCAGCAGGCCGAGCTTCATGCGTTCGCCGGCCAGTTCGCCGTAGGACAGCGAGCCCATGCCGGTGAAGATCGTCGAGATGGCGGTGTTCGGCTCGCCGTCCACGAGGCTCTTGCGGGCAGCGCCGTCTTCCTTCCAGTTGCCGACCATCTCCTGCAGATCGGAGACCAGAAGATCGCTGGCCGACTTCAGATACTGGGCGCGACGATCGCAATTACCGCCGGTGCAATTCTTGAGGTCGTAATCGGTGTAGGGGCGCTCGCCGGCGCCCGGGCCGGTGCCATGCAGGTCCTGGCCCCAGAGCAGGAATTCGATGGCGTGGTAGCCGGTGGCGACATTGGCCTCGACGCCGCCGGCTTCCTGCAGCGTGCCGGAGAGGAATTCCGGTGTCAGGTTCGAAGCATCGACCTTCTTGCCGTTGATCTCGATCTCCTTGTTGGCGATCACATTGGCCGTATAGAGCGAGTTCGCGTCCGATTCGGTGCCGTAGCTCTTGGCGACATAGTCTATCAGGCCTTCGTCCAGCGGCCAGGAATTCACCTTGCCTTCCCAGTCGTCGACGATCTTGTTGCCGAAACGGTAGACCTCGGTCTGCTGGTAGGGAACGCGCGATGCCTTCCAGGCGTCGCGGGCCGCATTGAGCGTTTCCGCAGAGGGGTTGGCGAGCAGCGCATCGACTGCCTTGTCGAGCGCCTGCGCGGTGGTCAGCGAATCCTCATACTTGGCGAGCGCGATGTCGGAATAGGTCTTGATGACCGCCTTCGCATCGGTTTCCGCCTTGGCCGGCAACACGAACACCGCCGCCGTCAGCAGGGCCGTGGCGCCGATCGCGGCAAACCTGCCGCCATATCGTGCTGTCATAATCACTCTCCAGTTTCTCGGAAATTCTGTAAATGGCGCACGCGGCAACGGGCGCCTGGCGATCTGCAAGCCATTGGGCGCAAGAGATGCCGCGCCATCGCGCGGTTCGCGGAAGAAAGACACCAAAATGCCTCCAATCGAAAGGGTTCAAGGCCCAGACATTAAAGGGATGCGCTGACGCGCGAGCTTCCATAAAGCTGCGACATCGCCGGATGTCAATGGAGATCAGCAAGAAAAATCAATTGAAACAATAGTTTAGAATTATTCTAAACTACAACTATCAACTTTATCCCTTGCCTGCACCGGTCTTGCGGACGAACTGTACGATTGACAGCCGCCATCCCGGGTGCGACCCGCAAAAGCTCTCTTGCGGCGGCGCCAGACAATTGCCACTTGGCGGGACATCCTAGACTCTTATCAGGATTGCAATGCGATGAAGAACGGTGTGGTCATTGTCGGCGCGGGACATGCGGGCGTGCAAGCGGCCGCAAGCTTGCGCGAGGACGGCTATGACGGGCCGGTGATCCTCGTCGGCGACGAGAACGAACTGCCCTACCACAAGCCGCCGCTGTCGAAGACCTTCATCAAGGATGCCGAGGCCAAACCGCAACCCTTGCGCGGCGAGGCCTTCTACACCGGCAGCGCCATCGACTATCGGCCGGGCGTCAGGATCGATCGCATCGATGCCGAACGCCGCAGCCTGGATGTTGCCGGCGGCGGCGCACTTGCTTTCGATCACCTGATCCTGGCGACCGGCTCGCGCCCACGTATCCTACCGTTGCCAGGCTCCGATCTCTCCGGCGTGCTGTCGCTGCGCTCGCTCGCCGATGCGCGGCTGATCCGTGAACTGAGCGCCCGGAGCGACGAGGTCGTGATCCTCGGCGGCGGCTTCATCGGGCTGGAGATCGCCGCGACGCTGAGGGCCGCCGGCCGCACGGTGACCGTGGTCGAAGCGCTGGACCGGCTGCTCGGCCGCGCCGTGGCGCCGGTCGTGGCGAGCCATGTGCGCCAACGGCTGGAAGCGACAGGCGTGCGCGTCCTCACCGGCACCTCGATTGCAAGGCTCGAAGGCGAAAACGGCCATGTCACGGCAGCGATGACTTCGTCAGGCGAAAGGCTGCCGGCGCGCATGGTCATCGTCGGCATCGGCGCCGTGCCGAATGTCGAACTGGCGCGGACAGCAGGCCTTAGCATCGCCAACGGCATCCGCGTCGATCACCAGATGCGCACTTCGGCGCCTGAAATCCTCGCCATCGGCGACGCTGCCTCCTACCGGCACTGGTTCACCGGCGGCGACGTGCGGCTGGAATCGGTGCAGAATGCCACCGACCAGGCGCGGCTTGCCGCGCGTACGATCACCGGCCATGCCGACGCCTATTCGGCGGTACCGTGGTTCTGGTCCGATATCGGCGACATGAAATTGCAGATGGTCGGCCTGACCGCCGGTGGCGACCACCATGTCGTGCTGGGCGACCTGCCAGACAACAAATTCTCGATCTATCACTATGCTGGCGACCGGCTGCTCGGCATCGAATCCGTCAACCGTCCCGGCGACCACATGCTTGGCCGCAAAATGCTCGGCGCCGGCTTCTCGCCGACGCCGGAAACGATCGCGGCAGGCCCCGAGGGCCTGAAAGCGGCGTTGGCCGCGTATCAGGACATGGAGCCAGTCAAGGCCAGTGCTTAGGATTGCCAATTTTTGCCATACGCAATAAAATGCCTGAATGAGCACCATGAATATCTCACTGCCCGACAGCTTGAAGCATTTTGTCGATCAGCAAGTGACGGATCGCGGCTATGGCACGAGCAGCGAGTATGTGCGTGAATTGATCCGCCACGATCAGGATCGTCAACTTCTGCGCGGTTTGCTCCTCGAGGGCGCATCATCCGCGCCGGGCGCTCCCGTAGACGATGACTATTTCGCCGCGCTGAGAAAACGAGCGCAGAGCCAATAAATTAAGTGGCCACGAAGGCAATTGTTCCTCGAGGCCTTGCTCTGCGGGATATCGAGGACGCCGTTGATTATTATGCACGCGAAGTTGGTTCGCATATGGCGTTGGGCTATATCGAGGACCTTCAAAACGCCTACAAACTGATAGCCCGCCATCCGGCATCGGGCTCTCTCAGGTATGGTTATGAAATTGGATTGCCTGGGCTGCGTAGCGTGCAACTCAAGCGCTACCCATACCTGATTTTCTATCTTGAGCAGATCGACCATATCGATGTGTGGCGGGTCCTGCACGCCAAGATGGACATTCCAGCCTGGTTACAGAATCCAAGCTCCTGACGGCACGTTCACCCGCTCGCGAGGCCGTCAGGAGAAATGGGCGCCCGATCAAGCAGCGCAGACTTCGCGGATCGAGCTTTCCAGGATGTCGAGCGCCTCGTTCATGACGCTGTCCTGGATGGTGATCGGCGCCAGGAAGCGGATGACGTTTCCATAGACGCCGCAGGTCAGCAGGATCAGGCCCTTGTCGAGCGCCTTCAGCCTGATCGCGTTGGCGATCTCGGCCGACGGCAGGCCCTTCTTGACGTCGTTGAACTCGACCGCGTTCATGAAACCGAGGCCTCTGATGTCGACGATCTCGGGCACGTCGTCGCGGATCGACTGCAGCCGCTGCTTCAGCCTTGCACCCAGCGTGTTGGCGCGGTCGCACAGCTTTTCGTCATCGATGACGTCGAGCACGGCGTGCGCCGCGGCGACGCCGATCGGGCTGCCGCCATAGGTGCCGCCGAGTCCGCCGGGGCCGGGCGCATCCATGATTTCGGCGCGGCCGGTGACCGCGGCCAGCGGGAAACCGCCGGCCAGGCTCTTGGCCATGGTGGTGATGTCGGCCGCCACCTCATGGTGATCCATCGCAAACATCTTGCCGGTGCGGGCAAAGCCGGTCTGCACCTCGTCGGCGATCAGAAGCATGCCGTGCTGGTCGCAAAGCTTGCGCAGCGCCGTCAGGAACTCGCGCGGCGCGTCGTAGAAGCCACCCTCGCCCTGGACCGGCTCGATAATGATGGCGGCAACACGGGCCGGGTCGACATCGGCCTTGAACAGGCGGTCGAGGGCGGCCAGCGAATCGGCGACCGATACGCCATGCAGCGGCACTGGGAACGGCGCGTGATAGACGTCGCCCGGCATGGCGCCGAAGCCGACCTTGTAGGGCACGACCTTGCCGGTCAGCGCCATGCCCATGAAGGTGCGGCCGTGGAAGCCGCCGGCAAAGGCGATGACCGCCTGGCGGCCGGTGGCGTTGCGGGCGATCTTGATAGCGTTCTCGACCGCCTCGGCGCCGGTGGTGACGAAGATCGTCTTCTTCTCGAACTTGCCGGGCAGCATGCCGTTCAGCCGTTCGGCCAGCCGCACATAGCTTTCGTAGGGCACCACCTGATGGCAGGTGTGGGTGAAGCGGTCGAGCTGCGCCTTGACCGCCGCGATCACCTTGGGATGACGATGACCGGTGTTGACGACGGCGATGCCCGACGAGAAGTCGATGTAGCGACGGCCTTCGACATCCCAGATTTCCGAATTCTCGGCCCGGTCGGCATAGATCTGCGTGGTCATGCCGACGCCGCGCGAGATCGCTTGGTTCTTGCGTTCGGAGATGGCTGAATTCTTCATGGTGTCCTCATCGGGCCGGCGCCCTTCTTGTTTGATGCCGCTGACACGTCTTCTGACCTTATTTCACGTTTTCCTCAAGTCGGCACCACCGGCAGGCGATTGGGCCTGTGATCCCGGCTTAACCAGTCGACCGATACGCGTGCGAGGGAGGTTCCCTTTTCCAAGGGATCGATTATCTTCGGACGGGCCTGCGGGGCTCCGCACTGGGAACGTCCCACGCAGGCAGGGAAGCCATGACAAGGAACGCGACATCGTCCGCCTTGCAATCACCGCGTTCCGGCCCTTTGCCGTTTCGAAACACCTCGATCCTTGCCTGCGCGATGGCCGGCCTGCTTCTCGCCGGCTGCCAGAAGCAGGAGGCGGCCGAACACAAGCTGCCGATCATGGTGCGTACCGCCGAGGTCGAAATCTCCAGCTACGCACCGACCACGTCGCTGACCGGGGTCATCGCGGCCCGCACGATGAATAATCTGGCTTTCCGGGTCGGCGGCCGTGTCGCCGAACGGCTGGTGGAGATCGGCCAGCATGTCGACAAGGGCACGCTTTTGGCCCGCATCGACCCGCAGGAACAGGAATCGGATCTGCGCTCTGCGCAGGCCGATCTCGACGCAGCACAGGCGCAGTTGACGCAGGCATCCGCCGCCTTCGAGCGCCAGAAGACGCTGCTCGCGCAGGGCTTCACGACGCGCCGCGACTATGATCAGGCAGCACAGGCGCAGAGCGTGGCGCAAGGCAGCGTCCAGCAGGCGCGGAGCGCGCTCGACAATGCCCGGGAGAGCTTCACCTTCACCGAGTTGCGGGCCGGCGCGCCCGGTGTCGTCACCGCCCGCGCGGTTGAAGCCGGCCAGGTGGTGCAAGGGGCACAAACAGTCTTCACCATCGCCGAGGACGGCGACCGCGACGCAGTCTTCAATGTCCACGAAACGCTGGTCGCCGGCAGCTCGATGGCACCACCACCAGTGTCGATCACGCTGGTGTCGGATCCATCAGTGAAGGCGACAGGCAAGGTGCGCGAGATTTCGCCGGTGGTCGACGCCGCCTCGGCTTCGGTTCGGGTCAAGGTCGCCATTCCCGAGACCCCTGCCGCCATGCCGCTCGGCGCCGCCGTCATCGGCACGGTCAGTGCCGCGCCGGTGAAGGCCGTAATCCTGCCTTGGCAGGCGCTGACCTCCAGCGACGGCAAGCCAGCGGTCTGGCTCGTCGACCCGGCTTCCAAGGCGGTCACCATCGCGCCGGTGGACATCCTTGCCTATGATTCCGGTGTCATCGTCGTCGATAAGGGGCTCAAGCCCGGCCAGCACGTCATCACCGCCGGCGGTCAGTTGCTCAGTCCCGGCCAGACGGTCGAAATCGCCGGAGCGGCAACACAATGAACCGGCCGGCGCGCATGATCGCCCTGTCGGCGCTGGTTGTTGTCGGCGCCTGTTCGGCGGAGCCGGAAAAAACGCCTGAAATCGTCCGGCCGGTGCTTTCGGTGGTGATCGAACCGCGCACCAACCAGACGCTTGGCTTCGCCGGCGTCGTCGAGCCGGAATTCAGCGCCAACCTTGCCTTCCGCCTGCTTGGCCGCGTCGTCAGCCGCGATGTCGATGTCGGCGATCTCGTCACCAAGGGCACGACGATCGCCACGCTCGATCCGACGGCGCTGGAATTGGCCGTTCAGGCAGCCAAGGCTGGCCTCTCCAACGCGCAGGCGGAATTCACCAATGCTTACGCCAGCGAGGAGCGCCAGCGCGCATTGCTGGCAGACAAGAACACCTCGCAGGCCACCTATGAGGCAGCCCAGCAGGCACGGCAAGCCGCGCAGGCCAATGTCGAGCGCGCCAGGGCGGCGCTGGCTAAATCTCAGGAGCAGCTTGGCTATGCCCGCCTGTTTTCGGATTTCGATGGCGTCGTCACCGCCACCGGCGCCGAAGTCGGGCAGACCGTATCGGCCGGCCAGACCGTGGTGACGGTGGCGCGCTCGGACGTGCGCGAAGCCGTCGTCGACATTCCCGACAAGTTGACCGGCGACCTGACCGACGGAACCGGCTTCGACGTCATCCTGCAGTCGCTGCCCTCGATCCGCACGGAGGCCAAATTGCGCGAGATCGCGCCGCAGGCCGATAGTTCGACCCGCACACGCCGCGTGCGCCTGACGCTGCTCAACGCGCCGGCCGCGTTCCGGCTCGGCTCGACCGTGACGGCGACACGGGTGACGGCGATCGACCCGACGATCGAACTGCCGCTGTCGGCGCTGCTCGAAAAGAATGGCAAGCAGCAGGTCTGGATCGTCGATGCGCAATCGAAGGTCGCCGTGCACGATATCCAGGTCGGCGCCAAACGCGGCGGCAGCTTCACGGTCACCGGTGGACTTGACGCGGGCATGCGCATCGTCACCGCCGGCGTGCACAGCCTGACAGCGGGCGAGACGGTCAAAATCCTGGAAGGAGCCACCAAGTGAAGGGGTTCAACCTCTCCGACTGGGCGCTCAGCCACCGTTCGCTGGTCTGGTATTTCATGCTGGTGTTCGTCGTCGCCGGCGTCTCGGCCTATCTTAATCTCGGCCGTGAGGAAGACCCGGCCTTCACCATCAAGACCATGCTGATCCAGGCCAACTGGCCGGGCGCCTCGGTCAATGAGACGGTGAGGCAGGTCACCGATCGCATCGAGAAAAAGCTGGAGGAGCTCGACAGCCTCGACTACAGCAAGTCGGTGACCACGGCCGGCAAGACCGTCGTCTTCGTCAACCTGAAGCCGTCGACTAAGGCGCGCGACGTGGCCCCGACCTGGGTGCGCATCCGCAACATGATCAACGACATCCGCGCCCAGTTTCCCGAGGGCGTGCAAGGTCCGTTCTTCAACGACAGTTTTGGCGACGTCTACGGCAATATTTACGCCTTCACGGCGGACGGGCTGACATCGCGCCAGTTGCGCGACTATGTCGAGCAGGCGCGCACCCAAATCCTGGCCGTGCCCAATGCCGGCAAGGTCGACCTGATCGGCGCCCAGAACGAGGCGATCTATCTCGAATTCTCGACCCGCCAGATCGCGGCCCTTGGCCTGAACCAGCAGGCGATCGTGGCCAGCCTGCAGGCACAGAACGCGATTGCGCCTTCCGGTGTCATCGAGACCGGCCCCGAACGCGTCAGCGTGCGCGTCTCGGGCCAGTTCACGTCGGAAGAAAGCCTGCGTGCCATCAATCTGCGCGTCAACGACCGCTTCTTCCGGCTGAGCGATGTGGCGACCATCACCCGCGGCTATGCCGACCCGCCGACGGCGTTGTTCCGGTTCAACGGCGAGGATGCGATCGGGCTAGCCATCGGCATGAAGCCTAACGCCAATCTGCTCGACTTCGGCAAGGCGCTGAAGGTCGAGATGGACAAGATCGTCGCCGACCTGCCGATCGGCGTCGGCGTGCATCTGGTCGCCGACCAGCCTGTCATCGTCGAGGAAGCGGTCTCGGGCTTCACCCGCGCGCTGTTCGAGGCGGTCGCCATCGTGCTCGCGGTGTCCTTCATCAGCCTTGGCGTGCGCGCCGGCTTCGTCGTGGCGCTGTCGATCCCGCTGGTGCTGGCCATCACCTTCCTGTTCATGGACTATCTCGGCATCTCCCTGCAGCGTATTTCGCTGGGCGCGCTGATCATCGCGCTCGGCCTGCTGGTCGACGACGCCATGATCGCCGTCGAGATGATGGTGGCCAGGCTGGAAGCCGGCGACAATCTGCGCAAGGCGGCGACCTATGTCTACACCTCGACCGCGTTTCCGATGCTTACCGGAACGCTGGTGACGGTCACCGGCTTCATCCCCATCGGCCTCAACAACAGCGCGGCGGGCGAATACACCTACACGCTGTTCGTCGTCATCGCCGTGTCGCTTTTGGTGTCATGGATCGTGGCGGTGCTGTTTGCGCCGCTGCTCGGCGTCACCATCCTGCCGGCGACGATGAAACAGAAGCATCATGACAAGCCCGGCCGCTTCACCTCGCTGTTCCGCAGCGTGCTGGTCGGATCGGTGCGCCGCCATTGGCTGACGATCATTGGCACGGTGCTGTTGTTCGCCGCCTCGATCGTCGGCATGGGCTATGTCCAGCAGCAGTTCTTCCCGTCCTCCGACCGGCCGGAACTGATCGTCGACTGGAACCTGCCGCAGAACTCTTCGATCGCCGAGACGCGCGACCAGATGGAGCGGTTCGAGAAGGCAGCCCTTGCCGGCAACCCTGATATCGACCACTGGAGTTCCTATATCGGCCAGGGCGCGGTGCGCTTCGTGCTGGCCTATGACGTGCAGCCGGCCAATCCCTATTTCGGCCAGACCGTCATCGTCACCAAGGACGTCGAAGCCCGCGACAGGGTGAAGGCGGCAATCGAGACGATGCTGCGCGACGACTTCGTCGGCACCGACGCCTTCGTCAAGACGCTCGAACTCGGCCCGCCTGTCGGCCGACCGGTGCAATACCGCGTCAGCGGCCCCGACATCCAGACGGTGAGGACGCTGTCGCAACAGCTGGCCGGCGTCATCTCGGCCAACCCGAAGCTCGGCGCGCCGACCTTCGACTGGAACGAGCCGTCGCGGGTCCTGAAAGTGGATGTGCTGCAGGACAAGGCGCGCCAACTCGGCGTCACCTCCTCGGACATTTCCAATGCGCTGAACAGCGTGGTCGGCGGCGTCACCATCACCCAGGTGCGCGACGCCACCTACCTCATCAACGTCGTGGCGCGGTCACGCGATGCCGAACGCGGCTCGATCGAGACGCTGCGCAACATGCAATTGCCGACCGGTGCCGGCGAATCCATCCCGCTCGCCGCCGTCGCCAACTTCCACTACGAGCTGGAGCAGCCGACAGTCTGGCGGCGCAGCCGCGTGCCGACGATCACGGTGCGCGCCGGACTGGTCGGCGACGCGCTGCCGGCGACCGTGGTCGACGAGCTGAAACCTTCGGTCGATGCCTTCATCGGCAAGCTGCCGGTCGGCTATGCCATCGCCACGGCCGGCTCGGTCGAGGAAAGCGCCAACAGCCAAGGCCCGATCGCGGCGGTCGTGCCGCTGATGCTTTTCATCATGGCGACGATCCTGATGGTCCAGCTGCAAAGCTTCCAGCGCCTGTTCCTGGTGGTTGCCGTCGCACCGCTTGGGCTGATCGGCGTGGTCGCGGCCTTACTGCCGAGCGGCGCCCCGCTGGGCTTCGTCGCCATCCTCGGCGTGCTGGCGCTGATCGGCATCCTGATCCGCAACTCGGTCATCCTGATCGTGCAGATCGAGGATCTGGTCGCCGAAGGCAAGGACCGCTGGGCGGCCGTCATCGAAGCCACCGAACACCGCATGCGGCCGATCGCGCTGACGGCCGCCGCGGCCAGCCTGGCACTGATCCCGATCGCGCGCGAGGTGTTCTGGGCGCCTATGGCGTTCGCCATGATGGGCGGCATCATCGCCGGCACGGCGATCACGCTGCTGTTCCTGCCGGCGCTCTATGTCGCCTGGTTCAGGATCAAGGAGCCGAAGCAAGCGCCGGACAACACTGCGCCGACCGGTGATGCCATCGCGGAAGGGGGAGTGGCTTGAGGGCAAGTTGCGAGTAGCGCCGCGTGAAGGAACGCGACTTAAGCGATAGAGGCTACGCCCGCACAAACCCGTCGCTGGCTCGCAATAGGTTTCGCGTGTAGTCCTTGGTCACGCGGCGCTCGACGAGATCCGCCGCCGCGAGATTTTCCACCGCCTCGCCGCTTTGCATCACCATCAGCCGCTCGCACATATGGGTGATGATAGCGAGGTCGTGGCTGACCATCAGGAAGGTCAGCTTGCGCCGCCGGCGGACCTCTTCCAACAGGTTGAGCACTTCCGCCTGCACCGAGGCATCGAGCGCCGAGGTCGGCTCGTCGAGCAGCAGGATGGACGGTTCGAGGATGAGCGCGCGCGCGATCGCCACGCGCTGACGTTGGCCGCCGGAGAGTTGGTGCGAATAACGGAACCGAAAGCCGTTTCCCAAGCCAACCTCGTCGAGCGCCCGCTGGATGCGCTTTTCGCCGTCGGCAAAACCATGGATGGCAAGCGGCTCCTGCAGCAGGCGGTCGACGGTCTGGCGCGGGTGCAGCGAGCCGTAGGGATCCTGGAAGACCATCTGGACTTCGCGATAAAAGGCTTTGTCGCGGCGCGCGCCAAGCGTCTTGCCGTTGACGGTGATGCTGCCCGAAGCGACCGGTGCGAGGCCAGCGATGGCCCGCAACAGCGTCGACTTGCCGGAACCGGATTCACCGACCAGGCCAAAGGATTCGCCCGGCTGCACGTCGAGGCTGACACCCTTCAGCGCGCGAAAACGATCGAAGATCACTTCCAGCCCGTCGACGGCAATCGCAGACGTCATGCCGCCCACTCCGGCTTGCGGTCGAGCACCGGCAGCGGGTGACGGTCGGCACCGATCTTGGGCATGCAGTTGAGCAGGCCGCGGGTGTAGGGATGCTGGGCGCGGCCGAGTTCCGAGGCTTTGAGCTGCTCGACCACCTTGCCCGCATACATGACGATGACGCGGTCGCAGAAGGACGAGACCAGGCGCAAATCGTGCGAGATGAAGATCAGCCCCATGCCGCGCTCGCCGACCAGCCGATCGAGGATGCCGAGCACGTCGAGCTGCACGGTGACGTCAAGTGCCGAGGTCGGCTCGTCGGCGATCATCATTTCCGGCCCGGCGATCAGCATCATGGCGATCATGGCGCGCTGGCCCATGCCGCCCGATACTTCATGCGGATGCAGGTCGAAGACGCGGGCCGGATCGCGGATCTGCACCGCCTCCAGCATCGCCAGTGCGCGGTCGCGCGCCTCGGCCTTGCCGACCTTCTCATGCGTGCGCAGCGTCTCGACGATCTGGCGGCCGATGCTCATCACCGGGTCGAGCGAATATTTCGGATCCTGCAGGATCATGGCGATGCGCTTTCCCCGCAGCGACCGGCGTTCGCGTGGCGAGACGCTGAGCAGGTCAATGCCGTCGAAAGCCAGCTTGTCGGCCGATATCCGCGCCTGCGGCGGCGTCAGGCCCATGATGGCGCGGCCGGTCTGCGATTTGCCCGAGCCGGACTCGCCGACGATGCCGAGCCGCTCGCGGCCAAGCGAGAAGGAGACGCCGCGCACCGCCTCGATCAGCCCGGTGCGGGTCGGGAAGGTGACGCGCAGATCCTCTACGTCGAGCAACGCGCTCTTTGATCGCTGCTGATTGGGGTCGCCGCTCATTGGTCACCACTCCGGGGATCGAGCGCGTCGCGCAGCCCGTCGCCGAGCAGGTTGAAGCCAAGGCTGACGATCAGGATGGCGAAGCCTGGCGCACCGGCCACCCACCACTGATCGAGCACGAAACGGCGCCCCGAAGCGATCATCGTGCCCCATTCCGGCAGCGGTGGCTGCGCGCCTAGGCCGAGGAAGCCGAGACCGGCTGCGGTTAGGATGATGCCGGCCATGTCGAGCGTCACCCTGATGATCAGCGAGGAGATGCAGAGCGGCATGATGTGACGCAGCACGATGCGGAAGGGCGAGGCGCCCATCAGCTGCACCGCCTTGATGTAATCGGAATTGCGTACTGTCAGGGTTTCGGCGCGCGCAATACGGGCGTAAGGCGGCCAGGAGGTGATGGCAATGGCCAGCACCGCGTTCTCGATGCCGGGGCCAAGCGCCGCGACAAAAGCCAGTGCCAGGATCAGCTTGGGGAAGGCGAGGAAGATGTCGGTGATGCGCATCAGTATGGCGTCGGTCCAGCCGCCGGCATAGCCGGCGACGGTGCCGACCAGAAGGCCGATGGGCGCGGCGATGATGGCAACAAGGATGACCACATAAAGTGTCCAGCGCGAGCCGTAGAGGATGCGCGAAAGGATGTCGCGGCCGAGATCGTCGGTGCCGAACCAGTGCTCGGCGCTCGGCGCCAGCAGACGTGCGTTCTTCAGGTCGCCAAACGTCGGCGAATAGGGCGCCAGCACGTCGGCAAGGGCGGCAACGACCAGCAAGGCGATGATGATGAGCAGGCCGAGAAACGCCAGCCGGTTGGCGGAAAAGCGCCGCCACGCCACATAGGCGCGGCCAAGCCTCGCCTGCATGCGCGACGCCGGACGCTCGCTGAGCAGCCAATCGCGACGGCTCTGGATGGTCTCGACGCTCATGCGGACTTCGTCCTCGGATCGAGCACGCGGTAGAGCAGGTCGGAGAGCAGGTTGATGGCGATGAACACCGAGCCGATGACGATGGTGCCGCCGAGCACGGCATTCATGTCGGCGTTCTGCAGCGAGTTGGTGATGTAGAGGCCGATACCGGGCCACGAGAAGACGGTCTCGGTCAGCACCGAACCTTCGAGCAGGCCGGCATAGGAGAGCGCGATTACCGTCACCATCGGCACCGCGGCGTTGCGCAATGCGTGGCCCCAGATGATGCGGGTTTCCGACAGGCCCTTGGCGCGTGCGGCGACGATGTATTCCTGCGACAGCTCGTTGAGCATGAACGAGCGCGTCATGCGGCTGATATAGGCGAGCGAGAAGTAGCCGAGCAGCGAGGCCGGCAGGATGATGTGGCGGAAAGCATCATAGAAAACATCCCACTGCCCCTGCCACAGGGAATCCAGCAGATAGAAACCAGTGATCGGCGTGAAGGTATATTCGTAGACGACGTCGAGCCTCGCCGGAAAAGCGACCCATTGCAGCTTGGCGTAGAACAGCACCAGCGCCAGCAGCCCGAGCCAGAAGATCGGCACGGAATAGCCGATCAGGCCGATGATGCGCACGATCTGGTCGATGAGGCTGCCGCGCCTGACTGCGGCCAGCACACCAAGCGGCACGCCGAACAGCGCGCCGATCAGCGTTCCCAGCGTCGCCAGTTCCGTCGTGGCCGGAAGTGCCCGGCGAATGTCGGTCATGACCGGGTTTGTGGTCAGCACGGAGACGCCGAAATTACCGTTCAGGGCATTCTTCACATAAATATAGAACTGTTCGATCAACGGCAGGTCGAGGCCCATCTCGCGGCGCGTGCGCTCGACGACATTGGCCGGCGCCCGGTCGCCGAGCACCGCCAGCACCGGGTCGATCGGGATGACACGGCCGATGAAGAAGGTCACCGCAAGCAGACCAAGATAGGTCGTGATCGCGATGACCAGGAAGCGGCCGAGCGATGATGCAATGGCGACGGCGCGGGCGCTGCCGCGCCCGCCCTCGTTTTCAACCGCGCTCATGCGGCGCGTCCGCGGCGTTATTCTTTCGAGACCGACCCGACGAAGTTGGTGTCGAAGCTCGGGCCGAGCGCAAGGCCCTTGAGGTTCTTGCGCAGGCCAACCACTTCCAGCTGCTGGTGAATGATAACGAAGGGACTGGTGTCGAGGATCTTCTTCTCGAGATCCTTGTACATATCGGCGCGCTTGCCTGCGTCCTTCTCCAGCAGCGCTGCTTCCGTCTCCTTGGTCAGATCCGGAATGTCCCACGAGTTGCGCCAGGCAAGCGTGTGGGACTTGCCGGCATCCGAATTGTCCGGGTTCGAGGCGAAGGTCTGGGCATTCGAGTTCGGATCGAAATAATCCTGGCCCCAGTTGCCGATATAAATGTCGTGGTTGCGGGCGCGGTACTTGGTCAGCGTCTGCTTGCCGTCGCCCGGGATGATCTCAAGCTTGATCCCGGCCTGGCCAAGCGTCTGCTGGATCGATTCCGCCATGCCCGTCGTCGGCTGGCCGGTGCGTACGTCCATGGTTACGCTGAAACCGTCGGCCAGACCGGCCTTGGCCAACAATTCCTTGGCTTTGGCGACGTCGAGCTTGAACGGATTCTCGTCGAGTTCGCCGAGCACGCCCTTGGGCAGGAAGGTCTGGTGGATCTCACCGATGCCCTTGAGGATGGTCGAGCTCAAGGCATCATAGTCGACCAGATACTTGAACGCCTGGCGGACCTCGGGCTTGGCGAGATTCGGGTTTTTCTGGTTGAGGCTGATATAGTAGACCGTGCCCTTCGGCGCGCTGGTGGTGGTGAGGTCGGCGTTCTTGGCGATGGCGTCGAGATCGTTCGGCTCGAGATTGCGGGCGACGTCGATGTCGCCGGCTTCGAGCGCCAGGCGCTGGGCCGAGCTTTCCTTCATATTGCGATAGATGACGCGGGCTAGCTTGGCCTTTTCTCCGTAGTAATTGTCGTTGCGCTCCATGACGACGGCTTCGTTGGCGCGCCATTCGCGCAGCTTGAAGACGCCGGAGCCGGCATAGCCGGTCTTCAGCCAGGCATTGCCGAAATCATTGTCCCATTTGTAATCGGCGGTGGGTGCCGCGGTGACGACATGTTCCTTGACCAGCTTGCTGTCGACCACCGAGGCAACCGTTGCCGACAGGCAGTTCAGGACGAAGCTCGGCGCATAGGCCTTGTCGACGGTGAACTGGAAGGTTCCATCGTCGACCGCCTTGGCCTTTTCGGTGACGTTGTCGCCGCTGATGCCGAACTGGCCGATGATGAAGGCCGGGCTCTTGTCGAGCTTTACGGCGCGCTCGAACGAATAGGCGACGTCGGCCGCGGTGATCGGATTGCCGGATGCGAACTTCAGGCCGGGCTTGAGCTTGAAGGTGTAGGTCAAGCCATCGTCGGAGACGGTCCAGCTCTCAGCGAGATCGCCCTTGACCTTGGAGGTGTCGCTGAGGTCGAGACGGACCAGCAGATCATAGGTGTTGCCGGTGACCTCGGCGGTCGACAGCTCGAACGCCTCGCCGGGATCCATGGAGATGATGTCGTCGATCGCGAAACCTTCGACCAGCGTGTCGGCGGGCGTGACCGCACCGGCTGGCGCGCCCGCCAGAAGCAGCGCGGACATGGCTGCGCCCGCGAGCAAGATGCGGGAGCGTAGAGCAAACTTTTCCATCATCATCGTGATTGTTCCCTGTTTTGTTGTTTGTTGACCTGAGTTCCCGGCTCAGGGTTGCGGAATTCTTTTCGGGCCTGGAGACGGCCCGTCTGATCTCTTACCGTTGCGGTTTTTGTCCAGTTGGTCAACACCATATCCGGCGGCCTCGTGGCGGGCAACGAGCATTTATACGACGACTCATTGGGCCAGAAAGGCCGGTGGCCTGTCGGCGCCCAGGCCAGCCAGTCGAGGCGGCCGATCGAGAAAAACCTGCTGATTTCGGCGCTATTTCAGCGTGGCTACCAGGCCGGCATCGGGGAAGCAGGTTGCGGCGCGGCCGTTCTTGGCTTGCCACTTGCCGATCGAACGGCGGGTCTTGAAGCCGGGCAGTCCGTCGGCGCTGCCGACATCATAGCCCTTGGCCTCCAGCGCCCGTTGCAGGACGGCGATGTCGGAACGGTGGAGCCCGCCGACCGCGCCCCAGCTTCCTGCAAAATTCTGATCGCCATGGGCGATGCGATCGGCGCCATGGCCGATGAACAGCGCGTAGAGGTCGCTGGTGTTGTATTCCTTCAGCACATAGAAATTGGGGGTGGCGATGAAGGTCGGGCCGCTGCGTCCCGCCGGCATCAGCAGGAAACCCTCGGCCTTCATCTCGCTCGCCGGAAACGGTTTGCCGCCAACGCGTTTGATGCCCATTGCCGCCCACTCGGAGATCTTCTTGCCCTGGTCCGGGCCTTCCAGCGCGCAGGAAACCGCCTCGGGCACGGTCACCTCGAAACCCCAGCCGCGGCCCTTCACCCAGCCATAATGGACGAGGTAGTTGGCGATCGAAGCCAGTACATCCGGCGTCGAGCTCCAGATGTCGACGCGGCCGTCGCCATCGAAATCGACGGCATGTTTCAGGAACGAGGTCGGCATGAATTGCGGCTGGCCCAGCGCGCCGGCCCAGGATGATTTCATCGCGCCGACCGGAGCCAGCCCGCGCTCGACGATTTCGAGGGCGGCCAAGAGTTCGGTCCGAAAGAAATCCTTCTTGGTCGACATGAACGCCTTGGTCCCCAGCACCTCGAAGGCGTCGTAAGGCATCTTCGCCGCGCCGAAGCCGGTCTCACGGCCCCAGATCGCCAACAGCACTTCGCCTGGCACGCCATAGCGCTTTTCGATTGCCGCAAGTGTCCTGGCATTGGTGGCCTCACGCGCGCGTCCGCCCGCCGTCACCGCACGAACCGTCTTCTCGGCGAAATAGGCGCCGGGCGAGCCGAATTCGGCCTGGTGCTGTTTCCGCGGCGTGGTTGCCTTCTCGCCTGGCTTGACCAGGTCGGGCAGCTTCAGGTTGGGGTTGATGCCATCGAATGCGGCGTCGAAGGTTTTTTTGGAGATGCCTTTCGCCTTGGCTTGCGGCCAAAGGTCGTTCTGCAGCCAGGCGCGGAATTGGTCGTCGACCTTGGCGGCGGAGGCGGGAGCGGAAAGGAGGACCGCGAGAAGAACTGCAAAAAAGGAAAACAGAGCCAATCCGAGAGGTTTGCGTTCCTTCACACCCAGCCTCGAAGGACGCGCAGCAATCATGATCCGCACCCTCTCCCGTAGCTTTGTCAAAATGCCGTCCGCGAGCGCAGCGCCGCGGCCAGCGTGCCTTCGTCGAGATAGTCGAGCTCGCCGCCAACCGGCACGCCATGCGCCAGCCGTGTCACCTTGATGTCGAAGCCGGCCAGTTGGTCTGTCAGGTAATGCGCCGTGGTCTGGCCCTCGACCGTCGCGTTGACGGCGAGGATGATCTCCTTGACCTCGCCGCCGGCGACACGGTCGACCAGCGAGCGCATGTTGAGCTGGTCGGGACCTATGCCGTCGAGCGGCGACAGCGTCCCGCCGAGCACATGATAGCGCACATTCATCGCCGCCGCCCGCTCCAGCGCCCACAGATCGGAGACGTCCTCGACGACGATGATGGTGCCGGCGTCACGGCGCGGATCGGTACAGATCATGCACGGGTCCGACGTATCGACATTGCCGCAGGTCGAGCAGATGCGCACCTTGTCGGCCGCCTCGGCCATGGCGGCGGCGAGCGGCGACAGCAATTGTTCCTTCTTCTTGATCAGATGCAGGGCGGCACGCCTGGCCGAGCGGGGACCCAACCCAGGCACCTTGGCCAGGAGCTGGATCAGGCGTTCGATCTCGGGACCGGCGATTCGCTTGGACATCGCTCTGATCTAGAGCAATTCCAGGAAAAGTGCGAAGCGGTTTTCCGTCCGGAGTTGCGTCAAAACGAAAAGCTGGAGCGGTCACCGTTTCCGCGAAACGGTGAACCGCTCCAGGATTTTTCAGAGCGCTTTGAAACATCCCGTGTCCGCATGACCCGCCATATTGGCTTGGTGGACCATCGGGCGGACCATGGAGCGCGGATCAGTTGGTTTCGAGCGGCCGGCCCTGGCTGATAATCATCGCGCCGATGGCGTCGGTGTTCTCAGGCGTCGACTGGAATCCCATCGACGCCTCCTGCGGCGCGTTTTGAACCGAGGAGATGACCCTTGTGTTGAGGGTTCCGCCAAAACGGGCGGCATCCGGTTCTTCCATCGGCTCCTGCATCGCGACCACCATGGGCTCCGCCGAGACACGCGCGGATTTCGCGGGCGGCGCGGCGGCCGCGGTCACATAGGTCTGTTGGACAGCAGCGGATCGAACGGTTGCCGTCGTGTCCGGACGTGCCGGCTCGGCGGAAGCGACCATTATCACCGGTGCGGCCGGCTTCTCGGGCGCAGCCGAGGCAATGGCGACCCGCGGCTCATCCGGCAACGGCTGCCAGTTGCGGCCGCGCTTCTCATAGAAGGCATTGCCGCCGGCAACCATCGTGTAGTGCATGTTCTTGTAAGGGAAGCGCAGCCCGGCGGTGTGGAAATACATCGTATCTTTCAGCTTGGCCTTGCGCTCGCCCTTGAGCACGGCATCGGCGGCTTCCTCGACATCGGGCAGCGCTCGCGAATTCATCGGCCTCGTCATGACGCCAGGCGCGAACTGCCCGCGCTCGCCCACCACCTCGCAGATGGTGCTTCCGTGGTTGCCGGAGCGAAGCCGGTTCATCACCACCGTGCCGACGGCGATCATGCCGTCGCGGCTCGAGCGATTGGACTCGAAGAACATCGCCCGTTCCAGGCATTCCTTGTCCTTCGGCGTATGGCTGTAGGCCCGGGAACTCAGGAAACTCGGCGTGATGGCGTCGGTCAGGCTGGCGACGGACATGCCGTGCGAAGTGGTCTGGCTGCAGGCAGCCAAAAACAAGGGTGAAATGACGGCGCCGAGCAACAGCGGCGTCTTCCATCGCGTGGCAATCAACAGGTAACCCTCTCACTTCCATGCCCGCCCCCAGGCTGCGGCAAGAATGAGACACTTTCAGGCAAAAAGATGGCCAAAACGTTATTAATAGGGTCCTGTTGCCAAATTGGCACAGTTGCATGGCTTTACGCGGGCTAGCGCCCGGCCGCAATCGCCGCCGGTTGGCCAGGTTCAGCCTCTTCGATTTTCTCCGAAAACAGGCCACGCCGGAGGAACAGCGTCCGCGCGTCCCTGGCCGTCGGCGCGATCCTTGCCGGCCAGTCGCTTTCGATGAATTCGGCCTTGGTGAAGTCCGGATTTGTCTCGCAGGCCGCTTCCAGGAATTCGGCGATCTCCAGCACGATGGCGCGTTCGTCCTTCGAAAGCGCCGACGTGCCGGCTTCGATCGACGGGCGATGGACGAAATCCTCGAACAGATCGAAGTAACCCTTAATGCCGACGAGATCGACGCCGCCGTCGCAATCGGCCAGGATTTCCAGGATCTCATAGATTCTGTTGCGGATACGCTGCTCGATCAATCTTTCGGAGGGCTCGTCGGTCATGTCGATCACGGGGGGCGCGCCGAACGCTAGAAGGGCAGTTTCATTCCCGGCGGGATCGGCAGACCGGCGGTCAGCGCCTTGGTCTTTTCCTGCATGATCTGCTCGACCTTGGTCTTGGCGTCATTATGGGCGGCCAGCACCAGATCCTCGAGAATCTCGACATCGTCCTCCTTGAACAGGGATGGATCGATCTTCAGCGACTTCATCTCGAATTTTCCGGTCAGCGTGACGTTGACGAGGCCGCCGCCGGCCTGGCCGGATGCTTCCAGCGTGGCGATCTCGTCCTGCATGGCCTGGAACTTGGCCTGCATTTCCTTCGCCTTGCCCATCAGGCCGAGAAGATCTTTCATGGTCGGGTCCTTTGCGGATTCGTGGCTGGATCAGGTTTCGTCGTCGTCAGCCAGCGGCTCGACCGGCACTTCGGCCTCGGTCGTTTCGGCTTCCGGCGCGTCTGGAATGCGCACGTCGATGATCTTGGCACCGGGAAAGCGCGCCAGGATGGCGGCCACCGTCGGGTCGCTCTTGGCATCGAGGAAGGCGTTCTCGCGCTTGGCCGATTCCATTTCGGCGAGCGTCTGGCCACCCTCTTCCTTCGACAGCGAGACAAGCCAGTTGCGGCCGGTCCAGGCGCGCAGCTTCGTCGTCAGGTCGTTGAGCAGCATCTTGGGCGCGTCGCTGGTCAGGCCCACGTCGATACGGCCGGGCTCGATGCGCACGAGACGGATGCAGCTCTTGACCAGCACCTTGAAGGCGATGTCGCGTTGCGCGTCGGCCAGGGCAATGATGTCGGCGAGCGATTTCAGCGGCACCGATTGCGCTTCCGCGACCGGTTCCGGCGGAGCGACGAAGGCAGCGGGAGCTGGCGTGGCTTCGACCAGCCGCATGGTCTGTGCGCCGCCCGATCCGGCAGGCATGCGCGTCTGCGCCACCGCGCTGGCGCCACCGCCATTGCCGGAACTTGCGGGCGCGCCATTCGGACGCGGCGCGCCATTTTGCGCCGGCGCTGCGCCCTCGAGCGATCTCAGCGCCTCGTCCAGCGTCGGCAGGTCGGCGGCGTGCGCCAGCCGGATCAACACCATTTCAGCCGCACTGACCGGCCTGTTGGAGGACTGCACCTCGGGAATGCCCTTGAGCAGCATCTGCCATGTCCGCGACAGCACCCTGACCGACAGTGTCCTGGCGAAATCCGCGCCGCGCTGCCGCTCGTCTTCGGAGAGCGAGGCGTCCTCGATGGCCGTCGGCACGAAACGCAGCCGGGTGACCAGGTGGTTGAACTCGGCAAGATCGGTCAGCACGGCGGCCGGATCGGCGCCGGTATCGTACTGCGCGCGGAATTCGCCAAGGGCGGCCGCCACATCGCCCTTCATGACATGTTCGAACAGGTCGACGATGCGGGCGCGGTCGGCGAGCCCCAGCATCGCCCGAACCGCATCGGCGCTGACGGAGCCGGCGCCATGGGCAATCGCCTGGTCGAGGATGGAGAGCGAATCACGGGCCGAGCCTTCGGCGGCGCGGGCGATCATCGCCAGCGCGTCGTCGTCGACCGAAATGCCTTCCTTGGCCGATATCGAGGAAAGATGCGCGACCAGCGCGCCAGCGTCGATGCGCCTCAAGTCAAAGCGCTGGCAGCGCGACAGGACGGTGATCGGAACCTTGCGGATTTCGGTGGTGGCGAAGATGAATTTGACGTGCGGCGGCGGTTCTTCCAGCGTCTTCAACAGGCCGTTGAAGGCCTGCGTCGACAGCATGTGCACTTCGTCGATGATGTAGACCTTGTAGCGGGCCGAGACCGGCGCGTAGCGCACGCGCTCGATGATGTCCCTGATATCGTCGATGCCGGTGTGCGAGGCGGCGTCCATCTCGATGACGTCGACATGGCGGCCTTCCATGATCGCCTGGCAATGCTCGCCGAGCACGGCAAGGTCGACCGAAGGCTGGTCGATATCAGCGGTTTTATAGTTCAGGGCACGCGCGAGTATGCGCGCCGTCGTGGTCTTGCCGACGCCACGCACGCCGGTCAGCATCCAGGCCTGGGCGATACGGCCGGTGGCAAAGGCATTGGTGAGGGTGCGCACCGTCGGCTCCTGGCCGACCAGTTCGGAGAAATTCGAAGGACGGTACTTGCGCGCCAGCACGCGATAGGCGGCGGCCTTGCCATTCTCCAGGCTTTTTGGTCCCGAATTGCCGGCTTCGCTCATACGCCCGTAAAGCTCCAAATGGCCGCGCCCGAAAGCGGCCGATTCCTGCGCATAGTCTCGCCCGCGCTGCAATGCGTCGTCAATGTCGCGAGAGGGGCCGATGAGGTGGGAGGCTGGAACAATGACCCGTTCCGGGCTCGTTAGGGCTGCTTCCTTCCGGACCTGACCCGGTTGGCGAGTGGATCGTCCACCACCAACCTCCCGCTGTCCATATCGGCAATTCGACGATGAAATGCAAGTGCGCAGAAGAAATCCCTGGTTCCTTCGCAGCATTCGCCAGCGCGTTGGGCTGACGGAGCATCAAACGAAAAACCCGCCTGTACGGCGGGTCACTGGCGCAAATCAGCACCATGGACAAACATGTACCATAGCTGAGGTCACGAAATCAAGAAAAAATTCCTATCGTGAAAAGCTGCCGACCGCGAGGGGCGCAATGATTCGCTTGCAGCCCTCTTGCCGCCGCTCTAGCGTTCCTGCGTTTGAAGAAACCAAGAAAAGCAAGGGAAACGCCGATGATGACGGGCCTGAAGGCCGGATTCACGCTGGACTCCCGGCTGGAGGCGGACAGCGAGCAGTTGATGTGGCTTGGGCTGTGCGAGTTGCGGGTGATGAACGACCGCCGCTGGCCATGGCTGCTCCTAGTGCCGCAGCGGCCCGGCGCGGAGGAGATCCACGACATGACGCCGCTCGACCAGGCGATGCTGACCTTCGAGACCAATATGGTGGCGCAGGCGCTGAAGAAAGCGACCGGCTGCACCAAGATCAACACCGGCGCGCTTGGCAACATCGTGCGCCAGTTGCACATCCACGTCATTGCGCGTTCGGAAGGCGATCCCGGCTGGCCAGGCCCGGTGTGGGGACACGGCCTGCGTGAGCCCTATCAACGTTCCGACCTGCGGCGGTTTGCCGAAACGATCAAGGCGGCGCTATAAGCGTTCCCCGTGTCCATTCCGCAACCTACCCCAGAGTCTCCATGAGCTTCCGCCTGTTTGACGCGCCCTTGCGCGAGCCGAGCCAGTTCGTCGGCTTTGCCGGCAACACCATCGACCGGCAGTCCGAAAACCGCGCCGACGATTCGGTCAACAAGGCGCTCGCCGACCCGGCGACGCGACTGCTCCTGATGAATGGCGGCCGGCTCTATCTGAAACTCGGGGATGGCAACGGTCTCGACCCCTGGTTCGCCGCCGCCGAGAGCGAGGCCTTCAAGGTTTCCCTGGCGCAGGGCATCCTGCTCGGTTTTTCCGAACTTGGACCGGTGCTGGCGGTGCCGGCCGGCATCGACGCCGAGCAATTGCCGGAAACCATCAAGGCCATCGACTATCGCTCGGTCTATATGCAAGGGCTGATCGACGAGGCGGCTGCCGGCGCGATGGCGCAAGGGGCGGCCCTGCTCGCCTGGCATGCCAGCCATCGTTTCTGCAGCAAATGCGGCACGCAATCGCAGATGCGGGCCGGCGGCTACAAGCGGCATTGCCCGAATTGCGGCACCGAGCATTTTCCCCGCACCGATCCGGTGGCGATCATGCTGACGGCGACGCGGGAGAAGTGCCTGCTCGGGCGCGGCCGGCATTTCGCGCCGGGCATGTACTCGGCCCTTGCCGGCTTCATCGAGCCGGGCGAGACGATCGAGGCGGCGGTGCGCCGCGAGACGCTGGAGGAGGCCGGCATCAGGCTTGGCCGTGTCGTCTACCACGCCAGCCAGCCCTGGCCGTTTCCCTATTCGCTGATGATCGGCTGCTTCGGCGAGCCGCTCAACGACGATATCCAGGCCGATTTGAACGAGTTGGAGGACTGCCGCTGGTTTGCCCGCGACGAGGTGCGTTCGATGCTGACCAGGGAGCATCCCGGCAATTTGGTCACGCCACCGAAAGGCGCCATTGCGCATCATCTCATTCGCGCCTGGGTCGACTCAGAGTGATGGCAGCGAGTATCGAAAGACATTTCAGGAGCAGAAAATGATCCGTCACACCGTCGTCTTCACGCTGAAGCATCCGCCACATTCGCTGGAGGAAAGGAGGTTCCTGGTCGACGCCAAGAAAATCCTCACCGCGATCAGGGGCGTCACGCATTTCGAGCAATTGCGGCAGATCAGCCCCAAGAACGATTATCATTTCGGCTTCTCGATGGAGTTCGCCGACCAGGCTGCCTACACCAGGTACAACGATCATCCCGACCATGTCGCCTTCGTGCGCGACCGCTGGGTGCCGGAGGTCGAGACATTCATGGAAATCGACTACGTGCCGCTGGGCGCGGTGATCTAGTCAGCGACCTTCCACTGCTCACGCGACGCGCTGGCCGGGTAGACGCCGAGAATTCGCACTTCGCGTGAGAAGAAGCGAAGCTCGTCCAGCGCCAGCTTGACCAGCGGATCTTCCGGATGACCCTCTATGTCGGCGTAGAACAGCGTCGCGGTGAAAGCCCCCAGCTGGTAGCTCTCCAGCTTGGTCATGTTGATGCCGTTGGTGGCGAAACCGCCCATCGCCTTGTAGAGCGCGGCCGGCACGTTGCGGACGCGGAAGATGAAGGTGGTCATCATCTTGACGTCCGGTGATGGGCGCTCGGCCCATTGCTTGTTCTTGGTGAGGACGACAAAGCGGGTGACGTTGCTGTCGGTGTCCTCGACATTTTGCTCGATGATGTCGAGCCCATAGAGCGTCGCGGCCAGCGCCGGCGACAGGGCCGCCATGGTGCGGTCCTTGACCTCGGAGACCATCTTGGCGGCACCGGCCGTGTCACCGGCGACGATCGCCTTCCAGCCGTTCTTGCGGATGTATTTGCGGCACTGGCCAAGCGCGTGAATGTGGCTGTGCACGGTCTTGATCTCATCGCGTTTGACCCCGGGCAGCGCCATCAGCTGGAAATGGATGGGCAGGAAATATTCGCCGACGATGTGCAGCTTCGATTCCGGCAACAGATGGTGGATATCGGCGACCCGTCCGGCAATGGTGTTCTCGATCGGGATCATGGCGAGGTCGGCCTTCCCCGTCTCGACCGCGTTGAACGCGTCCTCGAAGGTCGGGCACGGCAACGGCTCCATCGATGGATAGACGTTGCGGGAAGCGGTGTCGGAATTGGCACCCGGCTCGCCCTGGAAGGATATTCTGTTGGTCTTTTCAGGCATGGGCCAATTCTCGGGTTTCTCAGTTTGAAAGGATCGTTCTGGCGCGTTCAAGATCTTCCGGTGTATCGACGCCCAACGGCAGCGATTGGACGATCTCGGCGTCGATGCGCATGCCGGCTTCCAGCGCCCGTAGCTGCTCCAGCCGTTCGCGGCGTTCCAGCGGCGACGGCTTCAGCGCGACGAAACGCTCGAGCGCGGCACGGCGATAGGCATAGAGGCCGACATGATGATAGAGCGGCCCGTCGCCCCAAGGCGCCGTGGCGCGGGTGAAATAGAGCGCCCTCAGCCTGGTGCCGGAGAGCGGCGACCCGACGATCTTGACGACGTTGGGATTGGTCTTTTCCTCGTCACGGACGATCTCGACACCGAGGGTGGCGATGTCGACCGCGCTATCCTCGAACGGCCTGAGCGATGCGGCGATGATGCCGGGATCGATGGTCGGCAGGTCGCCCTGCACATTGACGATGGTTTCGACCTTGCGCTCGGGATCGAGCGCGACCAGTGCCTCGTGAATGCGGTCGGAGCCGGATTCGTGGTCCATGCGCGTCATCACGGCTTCGAAACCATGCGCACGCACCGCATCGGCCACGCTTTGCGTGTCGGTCGCCACCACGACCCGGCCGAGGCCGGACTCGGTGGCGCGGCGGGCGACATGGACGATCATCGGCGCGCCAGCGATGTCGGCCAGCGGCTTGCCCGGCAGGCGTGTCGAGGCCATGCGGGCCGGGATCAAGATCAGCGTGGACATGCGCGGTGCAAGGCGTCTCAAGGAGGGCAGGGAAAGTGGCAAAAGGTCTCACTGGAAGCGCCCTTATAGGTGTTGCAACGCCGCAGCAAAAGACCTAGTTTCCGCCCGATTTGACCGCCCTGGCAGGGTGGGGTCACGATACCGACGGACGGAGTGGACGGTTCGGTCCGCCGGAAAAGGGAGCAAGGGGCGTATGGATTCCACCGAAGTCAACAAACTGCTCGCCGGATTGCTCGGAACCGTTTTCGTCGTCTTCTCGGTCGGCATTGTGTCCGACGCGCTGTTTGCCTCGCCGGCGCCGGAAAAGCCCGGTTTCGCCATCGAGGCCGCCGAGCCCGCCGAGGGCGGTCCGGCAGCGCCCGCCGCCGAAGCCAAGCCGATCGCCGACCTGCTGGCGACCGCCAATGTCGAGCAAGGTGCTGCCGTCTTCAAGAAATGCCAGGCCTGCCATTCCGGCGAAAAGGGCGGCCCCAACAAGGTCGGCCCCGATCTGTGGGATATCGTCGACCGCCCGGTGGCCGAGCATGAAGGGTTCGCCTATTCGGCCGGCATGAAGGAATTTTCCAAGGGCGGCGCCGAGAAGTGGACCTACGACAACATCAACCACTTCATCACCTCGCCGAAGAAATTCGTGAAGGGCACCGCGATGGGTTTCGCCGGCCTGCCCAAGGACGAGGACCGCGCCAACGTCATCGCCTATCTACGCACGCTGTCCGACAATCCGAAGCCGCTGCCGGCGCCAGGCGCTGCCGCCGACGCAACCGCGCCCGCCAAGCCGGCCGATGGTGCCGCCCCGGCGAAGCCGGCTGAAGGTGCCGCGCCAGCCAAGCCGGCAGCTCCGGCCGCACCCGCACCGGCTCCCGCTCAATAACCGGATATCATCTCGACGACCTTGAACAAGCCGGGTTCAGCCCGGGCCCAAGGCCCGCTTTTTCGTTAGTCGATCCGCAGCTGCTCTTCTCGTTATTCTGCCCCGTAGGCGTTGCGCCGCTCCTGTGTATCGGCCCCAACGTCGGCGCGCGGGTCGGAGTAGTCGCTAATTTGTGGATTAGTGCTCTTCACGAGCCTACTGTGACTCCATGTCGACTCAACCACCATTCTTGCCGCAGAAGATCGCTGACCTAGCCGAAATTTGCGGCAATTGCGGAACGATTGTGCGGCCCGATTTATGGACACGTCACGAGGAGCCATTTATCCCTATTTATCCTGATGGGACGAAAGGTGAAAAGGGCGCTTGGTTCCAACAAACTACAGAGCAAGAATGCTCCTGCGGTTCGAAAATCAGCTTTAACTTGAATCCAAAACCTTTTGAGCATCATGTCTTTTTCTACGGCGACGACGCTGAAAGACAGGTCGGGCCATATGATCAACATGCTTATTCATTTATCGGCGCGACATCTGGCCCGCTGCAGGACATTGATCGTGAATTGGCGGCGCTAAAGGTCAAATATGTTCCCGATCGAGATCCGAAGGAATGGCGAATACACACGACGGAGATGATGGATCCAAAGAAGAGGATTCTGAAATCTCCTTACAAGAATTTTGAATATTCAGAAGTTATCGATTTTTTCAGCTCCTGCGCCGATATACTTCGCGCAAGAGAGCCGTACCTGTGGAATGCTCACATTTTTGGCTTTTTGAAAACACCGAGTGATAGGAGGATTAGAGGCAAGGCCTTGAAAGAGGCGAAAATAATTTCTCATATCGCGATTCTGTCAAATCTAATTTATATGGCAACTTCCCAATCTCTTCTTCCAATTTTTACGATGGACGCGAGTAAGCCTGTGAAAAATTACCCTCATATAGAGGGGTGGTCTTACGATAGCTTTCTCGGGTCGAAGAATTTTTTAGCCCACGCCTTTCTCGCGCATGGTCAAGACATTCCTGCCCCCTCGTTTCTACCGCCAGGAAGTCACCCTTGCCTCGAATTGGCTGATGTCCATGCGTTTTTTGCGGCACGAGACGCTTTCTGCAGGGCTTTAGGGAAAGCGCCCGAATTACCCTTAGAGAAGTTTGGAAAATTCACTTATTTGGCAATGATCGATGGCAATCGAGTCGAGCCGGCTGGCCAGACAGGAATTGCCGATCGTTACATCCCGAAAATATCCTAAGTCTCGATGCTGGCGCAGCTTAGCGCCTTCTCGAAAGCTGCGTGGTCTTAGGCCGTTGCCTCTGCGTCGTGCGGCTTCCGTATCGGATAGCGCCTCAAAAAATGGATAGCAACGGACACTACGTGACATATTTTCGTCGGGTTCAGCCCGGCTTTTTCGTTAGGAAAACCGCATAGGCGGCGACAAAGCCGCGCATGGCGGTTTTCACGAGCGCCAAATCGTCTAGATTGTCCATGAACGGGCATTGCGAAGAGGATAGTGCATGACGGTTGGCCGGACGCTTCTCAAGTCGATGCTGGCGGCAGCTCTTCTGGCGGCGGGATTGCAGACGAGCCATGCCGACGAATGGCGCACCACCTCATCGCTGATCGGCGAGTCCAAATACGGCGACCATTTCCAGCACTACGACTACGTCAATCCGGACGCGCCTAAGGGCGGCACGTTGAATTCGGTGGTGCTCGGCACCTTCGACAGTTTCAATCCCTACATCGTACAGGGATCGCCGGCCGCCGGCCTGGTCGGGTTCGGCGGCGGCCTGCTCTACGACACGCTGATGGAGCAGGCGACCGACGAAGGCAGCACCAGCCATCCGCTGATCGCGGATGCCTACAAATATCCCCCCGACTATTCCTCGGCAACCTACCGGCTCGACCCGCGCGCCAAGTGGCATGACGGCCAGCCGATCACCGTCGACGACGTGATTTGGTCGTTCCAGGTGCTCAAGGCCAACAGCCCGCAATACAGCCGCTATTTCGACAATGTCACCGATGCGGTGGCGATTTCGGACCGCGAGGTCGAGTTCCATTTCAACCAGAAGGGCAACCGCGAACTGCCCAAGATCATCGGCGACCTCGCCGTGCTGCCGAAGCATTGGTGGGAAGGCACCGATGCCAACGGCAAGAAGCGTGACGTCACCAAGCCGACGCTGGAAATTCCGCTCGGGTCGGCGGCCTACAAGATCGCCAGCTTCAAGCCGGGCTCGGAAATCATCTGGCAGCGCGTGCCGGACTACTGGGCGGCCAAGCTGCCGGTGAAGATCGGCCGCGAGAATTTCGACACGCGACGCTACACCTATATCCTCGACGACAACGCTGCCTGGCTCGCCTTCACCAAGGGCGGGCTGGAGGATATCAACCGCGAATTCAGCTCGCGCAAATGGGCAACGGCCTACAACTTCCCGGCATTCCAGGCCGGCGACGTCGTCAAGAAGGACTTCCAGACCAAGGCGCCGCAACCGATGCAGGGCTTTGCCCTCAATCAGCGGCGGCCGCTGTTCCAGGACCGGCTGGTGCGTGAGGCGCTGACCATCCCGTTCGATTTCGAGAGCATGAACCGCACCCTGTTCTTCGGCTTCAACACCCGCACATCAAGCTATTTCCAGGGCACCGAACTGGCGTCGAGCGGGTTGCCGCAGGGCAAGGAACTGGAGATCCTGGAAAAATACCGCGACAAGCTGCCACCCGAACTCTTCACCCAGGAATTCAAGCTGCCGGTCTACGATTCGCCGCAAGCGGAACGGAAGTACCTGAAACAGGCGGTCGATCTCTTCGCCAAGGCGGGCTGGGCGATCAAGGGCGGCAAGATGGTCAATGCCAAGACCGGCGCGCCGTTCAAATTCGAAATCCTCGGCTGGAACGACACCGATCAGGTGATCGCCAGCCCCTACATCGCCAATCTGCGCAAGATCGGTGTCGACGCCACTTTGCGCATCATCGACCAGACGCAGTACATCAACCGGGTCAACAATTTCGATTTCGATGTCGTCACCGGGATTCTGCAGCAGTCGGAATCGCCGGGCAACGAGCAACGCGACTTCTGGAGCTCGAAAGCCGCCGACTCGCCCGGTTCGCGCAATCTGATGGGCATCAAGGATCCTATCGTCGACGCGCTGGTCGACCGCATCATCTTCGCCACCGATCGCGACGACCTCGTCGCCGCCACGCACGCACTCGATCGCATCCTGCTGTGGAACTTCTATGTCGTGCCGCAATATCACCGCTCCGCGGTCTGGCTGGCCTACTGGAACAAGTTCGGCTTCCCGGACAAGCAGCCCGCCTATGTCGGTGCCGACATCGATTCCTGGTGGATAATTCCCGACAAGGAAAAGGCGCTGGCGGCCAAATACAGGGGCAGCAATTGATGGCGGTGCTGCCCCGCCGTGATTTCCTGGCGCTGGGCGGCGCGGCCGCGGCCGCGGCCCTGCTGCCCGGGAAGGCTTTTGCCGAAATTGCGACCGGCACCAAGCTGCATGGCCTGTCGGCCTTCGGCGATCTCAAATATAAGCCGGATTTCACGCATTTCGACTATGTCAATGTCGATGCGCCGAAGGGCGGCACCTTCAACTTCTCGCCGCCGAACTGGGGCTACAACCAGAACACCCTGACCTTCAACACGCTGAACTCCTTCACCCAAAAGGGCGATGCGCCGCCGCGCATGGAGATGTGCTTCGACGGGCTGATGGTGCGGGCGCTCGACGAGCCCGATGCCGTCTACGGCCAACTCGCCGACGGCGTGATGCTGTCGGACGACCGCAACAGCTTCACCTTCTCGCTTCGCCCCGAAGCGCGTTTCCACGACGGCTCGCCGCTGACGGCGCAGGACGCGGCCTTTACCCTCAAGCTCTACAAGGACAAGGGCCATCCCGATCTGTCGCTGTCACTGACACATATGGTCGACGCCGTCGCGCTGGATGATCGCACGCTGCGGCTTACTTTTTCCGGCAAGCAATCGGCCCGGACCGTGCTCAACATCGTCGAGTTCCCGATCCTGTCGAAGGCCTTTTACACGGCCAATCCATTCGACAGTTCGCAACTGAACCCGCCGCTCGGTTCCGGCGCCTACAAAGTCAGGCAATTCTCGGCCGGGGCATGGATCGAGTATGACCGGGTTGCCGACTATTGGGGCCGCGATCTGCCGGTCAATCGCGGCCAGAACAATTTCGACCGCATTCGCATCGAGTTCTATCAGAACCGGGCGGCTGGCTTCGAAGCTTTCAAGAAGGGCGAAATCACCTACCGCGAGGAGTTCACCTCACGCGTCTGGGCCACCGCTTATGATTTCCCCGCATTTTCCGCCGGTAAGGTGATCAAACACGAATTCCCAGCGGAAAAGCGGCCAACAATGCAGGGAACCGCAGTCAATCAACGGCGCGAACAGTTTCGCGACGCGCGCGTGCGCCAGGCGATCGCTCTCTGCTTCGATTTTGAATGGACCCGGCGCAACTTCTTCTACGGTTCCTACGAGCGCTCGCAATCCTGCTTCGAGAAATCGGACTTCCGCGCCGAGGGACCGCCTTCGCCGCAAGAACTGGCCTTGCTGGAGCCGCTGCGCAGGCAGATTCCGGCAGAAGCGTTCGGCGCGGCCGTGGCTCTGCCCGCATCCGACGGCTCCGGCCGCGACCGCAAATTGCTTGGCAAGGCGGCGAAGCTTCTCAACGCAGCGGGCTGGAAACGGTCCGGCGACTTCGTCGTCAACGACAAAAGCAACAAGCTTTCGGCCGAATTCATGGTCGACGACGACACATTCGTGCAGGTCTATTCGCCTTGGGTCGCCAACATGAAGGCGATCGGCATCGACGCCACGATCCGTCTGGTCGACTCGGCGCAGTACCAGTCCAGACAGGCAACGTTCGATTTCGACCTGCTGTCGGCCGCTTTCTCGTTCAGTGCGACACCGACGCGCGACGATGTCGAGGTCTTCTTCCATTCCAGCACCGCCAACCTCTCGGGGTCACGCAACCTGCCCGGCGTCTCGAGCCCCGCGATCGACACGCTGATCGACGCCGTCGGCGCGGCAAAGGACCGTGAAACACTGACCGTGGCGATGCGGGCGCTCGACCGGGTCTTGCGCGCGCGGTGCGATTGGATTCCAAGTTGGTTTCTGGCGAATCACCGAAGCGCCTATTGGGACATGTTCGGCTTTCCCGAACAAAAGCCCGATTTCGGCTTTCCGGTCGAGGCGCTGTGGTGGTTCGATAAGGGCAAGGCGGCAAAAATTGGCAAAGGCTGAGATGTTCGCTCAAGCAGGGCAAAAGGCCTGATGGGCGCCTATATCCTGCGCCGCATCCTTTTGATGATCCCGACGCTGTTCGGCATCATGGCGATATCCTTCGCCGTGATCCAGTTTGCCCCCGGCGGGCCGGTCGAGCAGGTCATAGCCAGGCTGACCAACCAGGGCGGCAGCGACCGCCTCGGCGGTGGTGGTGGTGGCGACGCAGGCGGCAGCGCCAATTTCGATGCCGCCAGCGATGTCAGTTCGAAATATCGCGGCGCGCAGGGCCTCGATCCCGAATTCATCAAGAAGCTGGAAAAGCAGTTCGGCTTCGACAAGCCGCCGCTCGAGCGCTTCGGCATGATGCTGTGGAACTATATCAGGTTCGATTTCGGCGACAGCTATTTCCGCGACATTTCGGTCCTCGACCTGATCCTCGAAAAAATGCCGGTGTCGATCTCGATCGGCCTGTGGATCACGCTTCTATCCTACCTGATCTCGATCCCGCTCGGCATCCGCAAGGCGGTCAAGGACGGCAGTGCGTTCGACGTCTGGACCAGCGGCGTCGTCATCGTCGGCTATGCCATCCCGGGCTTCCTGTTCGGCATCATGCTGATGGTGCTGTTTGCCGGCGGATCGTTCTGGGACTGGTTTCCGCTGCGTGGCCTCACCTCGGACAATTGGGATCAGCTGTCCTGGTGGGGCAAGATCGTCGATTATTTCTGGCACATGACCTTGCCGCTGACGGCGCTGGTGCTGTCGGCCTTCGCCACCACGACGCTTTTGACCAAGAACTCGTTCCTGGAAGAGATCCGCAAGCAGTATGTGGTGACGGCGCGCGCCAAGGGCCTGTCGGAACGGCAGGTGCTCTACGGCCACGTCTTCCGCAACGCCATGCTGATCGTCATCGCCGGCTTTCCCGGCGCCTTCATCTCGGCCTTCTTCACCGGTTCGCTGCTGATCGAGAACATCTTTTCGCTCGACGGCCTCGGCCTGCTAGGCTTCAGATCGGTGGTCGAGCGCGACTATCCCGTGGTGTTCGCCAACCTCTACATCTTCTCGCTGCTCGGACTGTTCGTCGGGCTGCTGTCCGACCTGCTCTACACCTGGGTCGATCCGCGGATCGATTTCGAGCGGAGAGACGTCTGATGTCGGAGGCCACTGTCACCGCGGAAGCGCCACCCGCGCGGATCAAGCGGCCGTTTCTGTCGCCGCTCAACAAGCGCCGCCTGCAGAATTTCAAAGCCAACCGGCGCGGCTACTGGTCGCTGTGGATCTTCCTGGTCCTGTTCGTGCTGTCGCTGTTTTCCGAATTCATCGCCAACGACAAGCCGATCATCGCTTCCTACAAGGGCGAGATCCTGTTTCCCGTGCTGGTTGCCTATCCCGAGGAAAAATTCGGCGGCTTCTACGCCGTCACCGATTATCGCGACCCGGTCATCCAGGACGAGATCAACGCCAATGGCTGGATGATCTGGCCGCCGGTGCGCTACTCCTATCAGACCGTCAACAACGCCATTCCGGAGGCGGCCCCGGCCAAGCCGTCCTGGGAGTATGACGCCAAGACGCGATGCAACCAGTATCCGCAAGGTGCTGACGACCCGGCCTGCGTCGTCGGCAACTGGAACTGGCTCGGCACCGACGACCAGGCGCGCGACGTGCTGGCGCGCGTCATCTACGGCTTTCGCATTTCGGTGCTGTTCGGCCTGATCCTGACCGCCGGATCGGCCCTGATCGGCGTCGCGGCCGGCGCCGTGCAAGGCTATTTCGGCGGCTGGACGGATCTGCTGTTCCAGCGTTTCATCGAAATCTGGTCGGCGATCCCGGTGCTCTACCTCCTGCTCATCGTCGCCGCTATCCTGCCGCCGGGGTTCTTCATCCTGCTCGGCCTGATGCTCCTGTTCTCCTGGGTGGCACTGGTCGGTGTGGTGCGGGCCGAGTTCCTGCGCGCCCGCAATTTCGAATATGTCAACGCGGCGCGCGCGCTCGGCGTGCCCAACCGCACCATCATGTTCCGGCACCTGTTGCCCAACGCCATGGTGGCGACATTGACCTTCATGCCCTTTCTGCTCTCGGGCTCGATCTCGACGCTGACTTCGCTCGATTATCTCGGCTTCGGCCTGCCGCCCGGCTCCGCTTCGCTCGGCGAACTGCTCAAGCAGGCGCAGCGCAACCTCAACGCGCCGTGGCTCGGCATTTCCGGCTTCATCGTCATCTCGCTGATGCTGTCGTTGCTGGTCTTCGTCGGCGAGGCGACACGCGACGCCTTCGATCCGCGCAAGACGTTCAGATGACAACGATGCGGATCGGCATTCAGCATGATATATTCCCGGTGAGGCAGTTCGAAACGAAAATGAGCATATGCATTAATTGTCGAGATGACTGATGGCGATGGTCAATGACGGATCAGAAGCGGCAGATCCTCATATCGAACCAACGGAAGGACAGAGGTGTGAATAAGGTCATCCTTGAGCATTACCCTGCATCCAAACTCCCGGATGAACTGCGAGAGGGTATAGCTTTGAGCGCCTCGGTTAAGGTGACGATAGAGGAGGAAGCCAAACAGCCTCTCGGCCACAAACAATTGCTTGAACTTATGCGGAATGCGCAGGCCAACGCGGCGGGAACAAGTCTCGACGAGGCTGTTGCGCGTGTTCGTGCCCTCCGCGATGAGTGGGAGGATTGATGGCCGCCTTCCGGCTTTACGTCGATACGAACATTTTCATCTACGCTTTCGAAAATAACGATGCTCTGGCAAAAAAGCTGCTTCAGCTCATTTCAATGAACGAGGGCAGAAAGCAGCCTTTCCTCGCGACAAGCGAACTCGTGCTGGCAGAGTTGATGGTTGACCCTCTGAAAAAGAGCAATGAGCCGCTTGTCGAGCTCTATGACAATGTTTCGATTGGCAACGCTTTTGTCTCGATTGGGACGGTAACTCGCGAGGTTCTCTGGCACGCAGCACAGCTTCGCTCGCAATTCATTTCTCTCAGGCTGCCGGATGCTATTCACCTTTCGACGGCGATGCATTTCGGATGCACGCAATTTCTGACTGCCGATACCAGATTGAAGGAAGCCTATTCTATCGCACCAAATCGGCTTGTCCCTCCCCAATTGACAGCGCAAATTTCGATCATACGACCGGAGATTTCTGCCCTTGATAAAGTTATAGCGGAAATTGATACATGACTGCTTCCTTGCTCTCCGTTCGCGACCTCAGCGTCACCTTTGCGCAAGGCGGACAGCAGTCGATGGCGGTCGACCATATCTCGTTCGACATCGCCAAGGGCGAGACGGTGGCGCTGGTCGGCGAATCCGGCTCCGGCAAATCGGTGTCGGCGCTCTCGGTGCTGAAGCTGTTGCCCTATCCCAGCGCCAGCCACCCGTCAGGAAAGATCCTGTTCCAGGGCGCCGACCTGCTTGCGATGAGCGAGAAGCAGTTGCGGCAGGTGCGCGGCAACAAGATCACCATGATCTTCCAGGAGCCGATGACCTCGCTCAATCCGCTGCACACGATCGAGCAGCAGATCGTCGAGATCCTGAAGCTGCACCAGGGTATGGCCGACCGCCCGGCCAAGGAGCGCACGCTGGCCTTGCTCAACGAGGTCGGCATCCGCGATCCGCAAAAACGGCTCGATGCCTATCCGCACCAGTTGTCCGGCGGCCAGCGTCAGCGCGTGATGATCGCCATGGCGCTGGCCAACGAGCCGGAACTATTGATCGCCGACGAGCCGACGACGGCGCTCGACGTCACCGTGCAGGCGCAGATCCTCGAGCTGCTGGCCGGCTTGAAGAGCCGCAAGGGCATGTCGATGCTGTTCATCACCCACGACCTCGGCATCGTGCGCAAGATTGCCGACCGGGTCTGCGTGATGACCAAGGGCAAGATCGTCGAGACCGGGCCGACCAAGGAGATTTTCGCCAATCCCCAACATGCCTATACAAGGCATCTGCTGGCCGCCGAGCCGAAGGGCAAGCCGCCGGCCGCCAATGCCGCGGCCAAGCCTGTCATGACTGGCAAGGACATAAAGGTCTGGTTCCCGATCAAGCAGGGCTTCTTCCGCCGCACCGTCGACAATGTGAAGGCGGTCGACGGCATCGATGTCACCGTGCGGGCCGGCCAGACGCTGGGCGTGGTCGGCGAATCCGGGTCCGGCAAGACGACGCTCGGCCTGGCGCTGGCGCGCATGATCTCGTCGACCGGGACCATCCAATTCAACGGCCGCGACATCAACCAGCTGACCTTCAACGCCATGCGGCCGCTCAGGCGCGAATTGCAGATCGTCTTCCAGGATCCGTTCGGCTCGCTCAGCCCGCGCATGTCGATCGCCGAGATCATCGAGGAAGGCCTGAAGATCCACGAGCCTAAGCTGTCGCCAGACCAGCGCGACGACAAGGTGGCCGCCGTGCTGAAGGAGGTCGGCCTCGATCCGGCGACGCGCAACCGCTACCCGCACGAGTTTTCCGGCGGCCAGCGCCAGCGCGTCGCCATCGCGCGCGCCATGGTGCTCAACCCGCGCTTCGTCATGCTGGACGAACCGACATCGGCACTCGACATGAGCGTGCAGGCGCAGGTCGTCGACCTGTTGCGCGGCCTGCAGGCCAAGCACGACCTGGCCTATCTTTTCATCAGCCACGACCTCAAGGTCATCCGCGCGCTCGCCAACGACGTCATCGTCATGCGCAATGGCAGGATCGTCGAAGCCGGTCCTTCCCAGCAGATTTTTGAAAATCCGCAAACCGACTATACTCGGGCGCTGATCTCGGCCGCCTTCAAGATCGAGACGGCACCGGTCGGCATCGTCAGCGAGTGACTAGAGCAATTCCGGGAAAAGTGTGAAACGGTTTTCCGTCCGGAATTGCGCCAAACAAATAGAGAGAGCGGCTCAGCGTTTCCATGAAACTATGAACCGGTGGCGTAAAGAGGGACTAGAAGTACAGCTATGGAAAAAGGCCGCATCCTGCTTGCCGTCACCGGCTTTCACCCGCAGCGCTGGCGCGACCTTTTGTCGGCCGAACGCGAGGTGGTGCTGGAGCCGGACGGCGCCAGCGACCCGTCGATCACCTATGCCGTGGTGTGGAAGCAGAAGCCGAACATCCTCGCATCGCTGCCCAATCTGCGCGCCATCTTCTCGATCGGCGCCGGTGTCGACCATATCTTCGCCGACCCCGGCCTGCCCGACGTGCCGATCGTCAAGGTCGTCGCCGACAACCTCACCCAGTACATGACCGAATATGTCGTCTGGCGGGTGCTCGACCATCATCGCCAAGGTCTGCTTTACCGCTCGCAGCAGTCGAAGAAGGTCTGGCACGAGCCGCAGCAAAGGCCGGCCAGCGACATTTCCGTCGGCATCATGGGCCTCGGCAGCCTCGGCCGCGCGGCGGCCTCGGTGCTGCTATCGCTCGGCTTTGCCGTCAATGGCTGGTCGCGCAGCGACAAGGCCATGGAAGGCGTGGCGACCTATTCCGGCGAGGCCGGACTTATCCCTTTCCTCAAGGCGACCGACATCCTGGTGGTGCTTTTGCCGCTGACGCCGGACACCAAGGGCATCATCAACTATGGCGTGCTGAAGGAATTGCGGAAGCGCAACGGCCTCGGCGGCTCGGTGCTGATCAATGCCGGACGCGGCCGCCTGCAGAAGGACGCCGACATTTTGCGGGCGCTGGATGACGGCACGCTGAAGGAGGCGAGCCTCGACGTGTTCGAGGTCGAGCCGCTGCCGAAGACCAGTCCGCTGTGGCGGCATCCAAAAGTGTTCGTCACGCCGCACGCGGCGGCGACCTCCGACCCCGTCCATCTGGTGCCGATCATGCTGCGCCAGATGGACGCCTTCGAGCGCGGCGAAAAGCTCGACAATCTGGTGGACCGTAAGGCGGGGTATTAACCAGCCAGGGCGAGCTTCTTCTGCTTGTCCGGCTGGCCGCATTCGCGGCGATCGATCGACCGGTTCATGGCATCGATCTCGCCACTCGCCTGGTCGGTGTCGCGCTTGGCCTTGGAGCGCATGTCCGGCGTGAACGGGCCGAAGCCCATCGCCGGATTGGAGAATGTCGGCTTGGCCGTCGTCGGAAGTCTGTATTGCTGCGCCAGCCCGTTGCGCTGCGCCAGCAGCTGGTCGCACGGAACGCTGTCATACCGCAGGGAGGACTGGATGTTGGCGTCCTGCCGTTCCGACATCGAATTGCCGCCAACGCAGCCGGCGGTCAGCACGCAAGATGCCAAGACAATCATGTTCCAGCGCATCGACTATGCTCCTCCTGATATACCGCTCTGATCCGACCAGATCGCAAATATCAGTCGCTCATGCAAATCGGACTTTTTCGCAGCACGGATATTTGTGAGGACGGCGAGACAGCGGGCTCATGCCGCCGGCAGCTTGCCCGCCACGACGACCAGCCCGTTGACGGGTTCCCGCCGGTCTTGCCTGATCACGGTCGTTTCCAGGGACAGGACCGAAAATCCGTTGGCAGCCAGGACGTCACGCACATAGTGTTCCGCATGCGCGTAGCGGCGCGATGGCTGCAAGACAAAATCGCCATCGCCGGCCAATCTCTCGACGGAAAACGCGAACAGGCCACCGCTGGCCAGCAAGCCGGCAATCGTCTTCACAACGCCGTCGAGCGCACCGACGTAGATGAAGACATCGGCCACCGCCACCAGCTCGGCTTTCGGGCCGGCATGGACAAAATCCCGCAGATCGGCCTTATCAAGGAAATCGTAGACGCCCTTCGCACGGGCCTTTCTCAGCATCCTTGCCGAAATGTCATAACCCTCCAGCCGATCGACGATCGGCCGCAGCCTCTGCCCCATCAGGCCGGTGCCGCAGCCGAGATCGAGCGCCAGCGGGAAGCGGCCTGGCCTTGCCGTTCGAATGGCCTGATCGAGCAACTCAGGCAGCCGGTAGCCCAGTCTGTCGACCAGTGATTCATCGAAGCTCTCGGCATAGTGGTCGAACAAGGTCTCGACGAAGGCGCTGGGGAGCGCGTCGACCGCCGGCGCCTTGCCGATCAGTTGCAGGTTCAGTGCGGCGCCTTGATGATCCGATGGATCGAGTTGCAGCGACATCGTCCAGGCCCGTGCTGCCAGATCCGGCGCGCCCGCCGCCTGCTGGATCTCGCCGAGGCGAAACCAGCCCATCGCCCATTGCGGTGTCATTTCCAGCGCACCGAGCAGCAATTCCGCCGCTGCCGCGTGATCGCCATCCGCATGGAGCATCTCGGCATAGTCGGCACGGCGATCGGCGTTCAAGTCGCCGGACGAGGCCTGAAGCGGTTTCATGGCGATGGGTCCTGCCGGCGGATCGAGCCGGCGGTGCTGTATGCGGGAGTCAGCAGTCACTTACAACAGGCTTCCCGCAGCGGAATTATATCCTATCTTGGGACCATGCGCGCCAGCGACCTGCTTCATCCCCGGCCCGAGGGCCTTTATTGTCCGCGAGGCGATTTCTTCATCGACCCGGTGCGGCCGGTCAACCGGGCGTTGATCACGCATGGCCATTCCGACCATGCGCGTTCCGGCCACCGCTCGGTGCTGGCGACGCGGCAGACACTCGACATAATGGGCCTGCGCTACGGCGACGATTTCGCGGGAACGACACAAGCAGCCCGGCTCGGCGAGACGATCGACCTCAACGGCGTCGGCGTCAGCTTCCACCCAGCCGGCCATGTGCTGGGCTCGGCACAGATATCGGTCGAGCATCAGGGCATGCGCATCGTCGCCTCCGGTGACTACAAGCGGCAGAGGGACGCCACTTGCGCGCCATTCGAACCGATCCAGTGCGATGTGTTCATCACCGAAGCGACCTTCGGCCTGCCGGTGTTCCGTCATCCACCCGACACCGAGGAGATCGCTCGCCTGCTGAAATCGGCGGCGCAGTTCCCCGAACGCTCGCATCTGGTCGGCGCCTATGCGCTTGGTAAAGCTCAGCGGGTGATGCGGCTGTTGCGCGACGCAGGCTATGACAAGCCGCTCTACATCCATGGCGCACTGGCCAAACTCAGCGAATACTACCAGAGCCAGGGCATCGACCTCGGGCACCTGGAGCCGGCAACCGTCGAAAGTGGCGGTAAGGATGATTTCACCGGCGCCATCGTCGTCGGCCCGCCATCGGCCTTCGCCGACCGCTGGGCACGGCGCTTTCCCGATCCGATCTCGTGCTTCGCTTCGGGCTGGATGCGCATCCGCCAGCGCGCCAAGCAGGGCGGTGTCGAACTGCCGCTGATCATCTCCGACCATGCCGACTGGGATGAACTGACCGCCACCATCAAGCAGACCGGAGCCGAGGAAATCTGGGTGACGCATGGCCGCGAGGAAGCGCTGGTGCGCTGGTGCGAACTCGAAGGCATCGCCGCCCGGCCACTGCACCTGGTGGGGTACGAGGACGAGGGCGATTGATGGCATGAACCGCTTCGCCGAACTTCTCGATCGCCTGGTGCTGACGCCGTCGCGCAACGGCAAGCTGACCTTGCTGACCGACTATTTCCGCACCGTGGAGGATCCCGATCGCGGGCTGGCGCTGGCTGCCATCACCGGCGATCTCAACATCGCCGCGGTCAAGCCGGCGATGCTGCGCACGTTGGTCACCGAGCGCATGGATCCGGTGCTGTTCGGCTACTCCTACGACTATGTCGGCGATTTGGCCGAGACAGTCTCGCTGGTCTGGCCGCAAACGCCCGGAAACATCGCGAATCGCGAGCCGACGCTGGGCGAGGTCGTCGCGAAGCTACAGGCGGCAAGCCGTTCCGACGGGCCGAAGGTGCTAGCAGGGCTGCTCGACAGCGCCGGCATCTCGGCCCGCTTTGCCATCATCAAGCTGGTCACCGGCGGCCTGCGCATCGGTGTGTCGGCGCGGCTGGCCAAACAGGCGCTGGCGGATTTCGGCAAGGTCGATGTCACCGAGATCGAAGAGCTTTGGCACGGGCTGTCGCCGCCCTACACGGCGCTGTTCGCGTGGCTGGAGGGCAAGGCCGACAAGCCGCGGAATACGGCGATGGCATCGTTTCGCCCGGTGATGCTGTCGAACCCGGTCGGCGATGGCGATCTCGAAAAGCTCGATCCGGCGGATTATGCGGCCGAGTGGAAATGGGATGGCATCCGCGTCCAGGCGGTGGCCGAAGGCGGCATCCGCCGGCTCTATTCGCGCACCGGCGACGATGTTTCGGGCGCCTTTCCCGACCTCGCCGACGCCATGCATTTTTCGGCGACGCTGGATGGCGAGCTACTGGTCGGCGATCCCCGAGAGGCGACAGGGACATTCTCCGATCTGCAGCAGCGGCTGAACCGCAAGACGGTGACGCCGAAGATGCAGCAGCAGTACCCGGCCTTCATGCGCTGCTACGATGTGCTGCAGATCGGCGACGAGGATTTGCGCGCGCTGCCGTTTCGCGAGCGCCGCGACCGCCTCGAAAACTTCGTGAAGACGCTCGACCCAAGCCGGTTCGATCTGTCGCCGTTCGTCGAATTCTCAGACTGGCATGCGCTGGAAGAACTGCGGCGGGTACCGCTGCATCCAATCATCGAAGGTGTCATGCTGAAGCGCTGGGACTCACCCTATGTCGCCGGCCGGCCGAAAGGTCCGTGGTTCAAGTGGAAGCGTGATCCGCACACGGTGGACGCGGTGCTGATGTATGCCCAACGCGGCCATGGCAAGCGCTCCAGCTTTTATTCAGACTATACGTTCGGCGTCTGGTCGGGTGCTGAAGGCGAAGAAGAGCTGGTGCCGGTCGGCAAGGCCTATTTCGGCTTCACCGACGAGGAGCTGAGGCAGATCGATAAATATGTCCGCGACAACACGGTCGAGCGTTTCGGCCCGGTGCGCTCGGTGCGGGCCGACCGCGACAACGGCCTCGTGCTGGAAGTCGCCTTCGAGGGGCTCAACCGCTCGACCCGGCACAAATCCGGCGTCGCCATGCGCTTTCCCCGTATTTCACGGCTGCGCTGGGACAAGCCGGCCAACGAGGCCGATCGCATCGAGACGCTGCAGGCGCTGCTCGATCGTTAGCTCGCTCTTTCAGCGCCTGATGCTTTACGGCTCGACCGAAACCCGGATCTCGTAGATGTCGGCGGCCTTGCCCTGCTTGTCGAAATCGGAATTGATGGCGATCGTGCCCGCCGAGCCGGGACGCTTGTCGGGAAACTTCACATCGAACAGATATTCGTTCTGCTGCTGGCCGACCGCGTAGCGTTTGCGGCCGCAATCGCCGAGTTCGCCGAAATTGCAATCGACGGAGATCTGCGTCTCCTTGCCCTCCTCGGAGCGGGCGATGATGTCGAACACTGCATGTTTGCCGGCGAGCTTCTCCAGCACGCCTTGCCCGACGTCGAAGCTGATCGCCGAGCCGGAGGCGCCGGAACGGATGCGCAGGAACGACCCGGTATCGTCCTTCATCACCTCGGCCTTGGCGTCCGACGGGGCGCTGACATGCGACGCGTCGGTCGGCGAAAACACGTTGATCCAGTCGTGCGCCTGGTCCGCGGCGCCGGGCTTTGCCGGGCCGCCTTCGGCCGGTGTGAAATCGTCGTCGTCGACGGTCGGCGGCGCTTGCGGCGGGGCGGTGTCGAGTTGCGCCTGTGTCTTGAAGACGCCGGTCTGTACGGCGAAGAACAGGCCGATGCCAACAGCGGCAAGCAGCGTCACGGTCAGGAAGATGGCGGTCAGCGGCAGGCGACGCCCCCTTATGCGCCGTTCATCGCGATCGGGCGCCACTTCCGCCGCGGCACCGGCCGGGGCCGGAGCCGACTTGTCGATGGATGGGGCGTCGGGAAGGGCGGCGTCCGGCATGATGTCGGGAACGACGGGCAGCACACGCGAGCGCGGCGCATCCGAGGCAGAGCGCGGCGTGTCGGCAGCGGATTGCACTGGCTCATCGACGGCAGCGGGTGACGGTGCCTGCTGGCCGGTCTCGACCGCAGGCGCCGAGTCCGCACCAAGCTCGATCGCCGGTGCATCGCCCCGCGGGCCGACATCCGGCACCGCCGGCAGGAACTCGGATTCGATTTCAGTGATTTTCACCTGGATCGCCTTGCGGCGCTTGATGGCGAGTTCCACGGTCACGTCCGGATTGGCCTTCAGCGCGCGGTCGAGCGCGGAAAAAGCCGCGCGATAGACCCTTTCGCGGAATGCGCGGTCCTCGGCGTTGCCTTTCTCCAAGGCGTTCCGGATCGCTTTTTCGATCGCGTCCAAGCGGGTCCCTCTGTCCGTTCGCCAACCTTGCCATGATCGTTAGCCGCAGGCGGCCAATCAATCAACGGGCGAGCGGCGCATTCTGCCTTGGAGAGGTGTGCAAAGTCCATTGCGGCACTGTTCCGGCAACGAAATCAGCATGTTTCATCGATTTTCACGCGCCGGAGGCGTGCGCAGCGCGACCTCGCGACCGATTTGCGAACGACGCGGCGGCCGGCTTTCGATGGCGGCACGAGACGCTCGCATGAATCGCCAAGTCACATCTTGAATTCACGGCCGGTTGCGTCTATCACCCCCGCATCTTGGAGGCCCTGGCCTCCCGGGCCGCTTTAGCTCAGTTGGTAGAGCACATCATTCGTAATGATGGGGTCAGGTGTTCGAGTCACCTAAGCGGCACCACTTCTCCCAAACGAACAGTCAATGGCGCCCTCAATGCGCGAAGCCTCTTGCGGCCGGCCTCTCGCTTCTTTGTCGATTGTCTCGGCTGAATGCTTTGCCGGACAGGATCGGTGTCCCTGTTGGTCCGACAGCATCTTGGTGTGGGGTGGAGGCCTCGCCTCGGGATCGAACCGAGGCTTCAGAGACTTGCCGTCTCCAGCGTAGCCGCTCCGCCACGACCCTCTCGACCTCACCGAAATCCACCCGCGATGCATCGCCTTCGCGCCCGATCGTGCTCACGACGTTCCGGCCGTCGTCGCGCTGCTGGTGCAAAGGAATGCGGCGCCGGCGAAGTACATCCGCCATTGTCGAGACCCTGGTTTGGTGTGAAACTCGTGGCCTCAGCATGGGAGGTCAAAATGCCCAATACTTTCAAGACCGGAGACGTCGTCAGGCTGAAATCCGGGGGCCCCAGGATGACGGTGAGCGATGGCGCGGCCTCGGGTATGTATATGTGCCACTGGTTCAACCGCGAGGGCGAAGTGTGGACCCCGCAACATGCCGGGTTCAAGCCTGAACAACTGGTTGCGGCCGAACAGTCGGACTAGTACCTCTGCACAGGGATTATGACTCTTTGGCCGTTGGCTTTGGATAGGCCTTGGCCAATTTAAGGCGCGCTTGTTCGGTT